>CBFDEA010000010.1:0-12876 GCA_965603695.1 uncultured Rhodospirillaceae bacterium
GATCCGAAATCGGGAATTTCGTGTTGCCGGTGGTGGCCGTGGCGGACCCGTTCGGCGGCATCGGCAAGACGGCGCACGGGGCGGGCGATGGTGCCGGCCAGGTAGAGCGACAGAAAGATGGTGACGCCAAGGGCAACGGCAAAGACTTTCAGGATATCGATGCGGACTTCGCGCAGGGCCTTCTCGATGTTATCGGAGTTGCGTGTCAACATCAGCGCGCCGAGTACCTGTTTGTATCTTTGTACCGGCACGGCAACGCTCAAAACCATGCCGCCGCCGCTCGTCGACCTGACGGCGTAACCCGGCTCGGCAAACAGGGCCGATCTTACTTCCGGGTAGTCCTGGGCTTGTTGAAAGGTCTTTTCCAGATAAGGCGGCATTGCCCCACGCCCCGGAAGCAGGGTCAGAAAATGCTCATAGGTATCGAGAATTTCATCGAACAGGGCACCGTTACCGGCGTCTTGCGTGCCGGGCGGCGGCAGCGTTTCCCTTTGTATGATGCCGCGCCTTTGGCTCGAGCGCCGGGTGTCGGCGATAAGGACTCCGTCGGGGGCGAATAAACGTGCCCGTCCACCGGTGGTTTCGACCAGACGGTGGACCATGCTGACGGCAATGCCCGGACGCAGGAGTTGGCGGCCCGAGGGAATGTCCTCGGCGGCACTTTCGCCAAGGGCGGCGGCAAGCATTTCCGCATGGACCCTGAGCGCCGCCAGTTCCGAGGTAATCAGGCTGTCCCGGTACTGACCCAGGTAGAGCAGACCGGCGACCAGGATGGCCAGGGCCAGGACATTGATCGCCAGGATGCGGCGAATAATCGGCGATGTCAGCTTGGGCCGATGGGACAGGGAATTTTCCGGTGTCATGATCGCCTCAACCCCACAGAATTAGTCGTCGCGGTAACGATAGCCGACACCGTAAAGTGTTTCGATTTGTTTGAAATCGGGGTCATGGGCGCGGAATTTCTTGCGCACCCGCTTAATGTGAGAATCGATGGTACGATCGTCGATATAAATGTGCTCCCCGTAAGCAAAATCGATCAACTGGTCGCGATTTTTGACATGCCCCGGATGCCGCGCCAGGGCTTGCAATAAAAGGAATTCGGTGACTGTCAGGACGACCTCTTCGCCCTTCCAGGTGCATTGATGGCGGGTCGCATCGAGGGTCAGATCGCCGCGTTTGACGACGTTCTCATCACTCGTCGGTTTGGTCCCGGTCTCAAGCCGCCGCAGGATGACGTTGATCCGTTCAATCAGCAGGCGCTGGGAGAACGGCTTGGTGATGTAATCGTCGGCGCCCATGCGCAGGCCAAGAAATTGGTCTATTTCGTCGTCCTTTGACGTCAGAAAAATGACCGGACAGTTTGAATCGGCGCGAATTTTTTGCAGCAGTTCCATGCCGTCCATGCGCGGCATTTTAATATCGAGAACGGCAAGGTCGACGGGGCTTTTGGTCAGTCCGGCAAGGGCTTCCTCGCCGTTGGAATAGCAACTGACGACGAAGCCTTCGGATTCCAGCGCCATGGAGACGGAGGTCAGAATATTGCGATCGTCGTCAACCAGGGCGATGGTTCGGGACATGAAACGGCCTCGCGTATGTTGTTTAACCAAGCCGTTAAAAAGCGGCAGGGTTATAAAACTAGGCATTTGTGGCGAAATTATAGCCGCAAGCGCCTGATTCCCAAGGATGAAATCAACACGAGGCCGTATCTGTCAGAATTATTGGGCCGGGGTCGCGCCCTCTTTCATATGTTTGTCGTGCATTTTTTTATGCTCATCGTCATCCATGTGTTTCTGATGCTCCATGGTTTTCATGTGCTCGGCGCTGTGATCATGACCCATCATCGCGCCGACCTTGCCGACGTGTACCGTGATGGTCACTTTGCCGGCTTTCTCAAAGGTCAGGGTCAACGGGAACATAGTGCCCTCGGCCAATGCCGCTGTTAAATCGAACATCATGATGTGGAAGCCGCCGGGTTTCAGCATTGCCATGCCACCCGCAGGGATTTCGATGCTTTTGACCTGGCTCATTTTCATGACGCCGTCGGCCATCGTATGGGTATGCAATTCGGATTTTCCGGCGACGGTGGTTTCCGCCGCAATCAGACGGTCGCTTGTCGAACCGGCGTTGGCGATGGCGAGATAGGCGCCGCCCGGACGCTTAGGCCCGATGGTCGCACGGGCCCAGGCATTGGATACGGTGATATCGCCAACACTTACGTCGTCGGCGGCATTGGTGGGGCTGAGGCTGAAAAGAAAGAGAGCCAAGATAGCGGAGAGTGTTTTCATCAGTCTGAATTCCTTGAAAAGGGTTACTGTATAGAAGTGTTTCTGTGTAAACGGGTTTCAGACGGAGGTAGGCGGGGCGCGGGCATGGCTGTGCAATGCCCGGCGGCCATCGCCGGTTTCGTTAGCCTTATTGAAGGCGAAGGTGCGCAGTTGGCCGTCGCCGGCGGCTAACGCGCCAAGGCTCGGCATAAGAACCGATTTGGCGAAGGTAAGGCCAAGGCAGACCGGACAATCAGAGGCGTCCCGGTCTTGCTGTGGGTCCGGCGACGAGTTGGCTGTTCCTTCCTGCATAGTTTTGCACAGCACCAGATAGAACGGTGCCTGCGTATCACCCGTGGCCCCCGAAAGCGGGATGCCCTGAGCCACCGGCACCAGCATCGGCAGGGCCAGCACCAGAATGCCGAGCCAGGCGGCAATTGTGCTGCGGCGTCTAGGGGGTCGGATTTTCGTCGTTTGGCGTATGATCAAAGCGATCTTTTCATCAGGCTGGTTAGCGAGCGTCGAGAGAATGCGTTTTTATCATGGATCAAACAACAAAAAATCATCATACGCTTCCTTGACGCCCGTCAAACGTCCCGTCACATTTGAGTTATGGCGAAGCAAGTAAAAGACAAGGCTGCCTGCGAAATTGCCCGCGCGTTGGTCCGCCGTAGCCGTTCGGCGACATTGGCCAGCGCCCTGACGGGAAAGCGTCAAGGCTGGCCCTATGCGTCGCTGGTCACCGTCGCCTGCGCCACTGACGCCAGTCCGATTCTGTTGTTATCGACATTGGCCGATCATACCCGCAATTTGGCTGAAGATGCCCGTGCTTCGCTATTGTTCGAGGAAGCCGCAGGCTTGGCCAACCCGCAAACCGGCACCAGGGTGACCCTGACGGGCAGGCTGAAGCCGACAACCGGGGAAGATGACGCCCAGCGCTTCCTTGCCCGCCATCCCGGGGCCGAACAGTATGCCGGTTTTGCCGATTTCAGTTTTTACCGCATGCAGGTCGAGCGCGCCCATTATGTCGGCGGGTTTGCCAGCGCGACCTGGCTTGGGGCGAAAAAATTTCTCTACGAGGCCAAGGCTTCCCAGGCCGTGGCCAAGGCCGAGCGACTGCTCAGCGAACGCCTGAACCGGGAATACGGGGATAGCTTGTTGCGGCAGGCTGGGAAACGCTGGCGTATCTGCGCGATAGACCCGGAAGGCCTCGATTTAATATCGACAAACGGCTTTCGCCGAATCGAATTTGCCAGGCCGGTGCGAACAGGGCGCGGAGTCCGCAGCGAAATCGAAAAATTGATAAAAAATACTGATTAAGGCAAATATTTTACATTTGAGCCTTTAAAAACGATCACGAATCCGCTTCAATAGGATTAACGGAATTTTAATAAGTGTAAGGAGGCGACGCTGCAATGTTAGGGGTAACCGCAATAATTGCAGCCATAGCGTTACTTGCCGCCCTCGGCGCTCTCTGGATGGTCACCGAGGCCGTTAAAAAAATAGATAATCGTACCCGCCGCACCGTCGAGGCTCAAATGAAGGGAATGCGGGGCGCTTTTTCAGATCTTTCAGGCTTGGTTCAGAAGAATACCAAAACCCAGGAGGCGCTGGTCAACAGGGTCCGGGACATCGTCAAAACGCGGGAAGCCGCGACCCTTGAAATCGAAGCATTGAAGCGTCAGGTGGACGCCCTGAAAGGCCAGTCTTCGGCAGACGCCAACGGAGTCCGGCGGAAAGCCTGAGGCGGCCTGAAATCCATACAATTATGCGCAGAAAACTGCCGAACTGAGGTCAATCCCGGTTGTCAGGCGGGGGATTTGTTCGTATGTTTCTGAGCCTAGAATTTACTAAATACCGACTATTTCTTTAGGAGAACCAATGGCCACGACAGGTGAAGATCGGACAAGCAACGCCAAGTTACTGGCCTGGGTCGAGGAAATGACGGCGCTGTGTAAACCCGAGCGCGTCCATTGGTGCGACGGAAGCGAGGCCGAATATGACCGCCTGAGCCAGCAAATGGTCGATGCGGGCACCCTGATCCGCCTGAATCCGGAAAAACGTCCGAACAGTTATCTCGCCCGTTCGCACCCCGGCGACGTCGCCCGGGTTGAAGACCGCACGTTTATTTGTTCGGAGAAACAAGAAGACGCCGGACCCACCAACAACTGGTGTGCGCCAGCCGAAATGCGAACCAAACTGAACGCCCTGTTCGATGGTTGCATGACCGGTCGCACTTTGTATGTGGTGCCGTTTTCCATGGGCCCGCTGGGCTCGCCGATCGCCCATATCGGCGTCCAAATAACCGATTCCGCCTATGCGGTGATCAACATGAAGATCATGACCCGCATGGGCCAGAAAGTTCTCGATATTCTGGCCGACGGCAATTTCGTGCCGTGCATGCATTCCGTTGGCGCACCGCTGGAAGCAGGGCAGGCCGATGCCCTTTGGCCGTGCAATGATACGAAATACATCGTCCATTATCCCGAGGCTCGAGAAATCTGGTCTTTCGGCAGCGGCTACGGCGGCAACGCCTTACTCGGCAAAAAATGTTTCGCCCTGAGGATCGCCTCGGCAATGGCCCGCGACGAAGGCTGGCTGGCCGAACACATGCTGATCCTTGGCCTGGAAAGCCCGCAAGGGGAAAAGACATACATCGGCGCGGCTTTTCCAAGCGCCTGCGGCAAGACCAATCTGGCGATGCTGCTTGCGCCTGAGGGTTTCGAGGGCTGGAAGGTTCATACCGTCGGCGACGATATTGCCTGGATCAAGCCGACAGCCGATGGCACGTTCAGGGCGATCAACCCGGAAGCCGGCTATTTTGGCGTCGCTCCCGGCACCTCGTCCAAGTCCAATCCCAGCGCCATGAAGGCGATCCAGGCCAATTGCATTTTCTCCAACGTCGCCCTGACAGATGACGGCGATGTCTGGTGGGAAGGCATGGACGGCGAACCACCGGCCCACGCCATCGACTGGCGCGGCAATGACTGGACCCCCCAGAGCGACACCCCGGCGGCGCATCCGAACTCGCGTTTTACCGCTCCTGCCAGCCAATGCCCAAGCGTTGACCCGGCCTGGGAAGACCCCGCGGGCGTTCCGATTTCAGCGTTTGTTTTCGGCGGTCGGTTGTCGACAACCTTCCCGCTGGTGTTTCAGTCCTTTGATTGGAAGCACGGTGTCTATCTGGCCGCCACCATGGGCTCCGAAGCGACCGCTGCGGCGGTCGGTCAGGCGGCGATCCGGCGCGACCCGATGGCGATGTTGCCGTTTTGCGGCTACAACATGGGCGACTACTGGCAACATTGGCTGAGTATGGACAACAAAGTCGACAAGGCCCCCGCCATGTTCCGTGTCAACTGGTTCCGCAAGGACGAAAACGGCAAGTTCATCTGGCCCGGTTTCGGCGAGAATATGCGGGTGCTGAAATGGATCGTCGAGCGTGTCCGTGGCCGTGCCGAAGGCGTCGAAAGTCCGTTCGGCATTATGCCCCGTCACCAGGACATCACCTGGCAGGGCCTTGATTTCGATGTCGAGACTTTCTACAAGCTGATGGAAATCGACCGCGCCGCCGGTAAGGCCGAAGCGCAAGATCAAGAAGCCCTCTTCGAGAAATTCGGCGATTCCTTGCCCGGCGAGATGGAGCGTCAACGCGCTCTTCTGATCGACCGTCTGGATCAGGCTCCGGAAGTGTGGAAGCTGGAAGGCGCCTGATTTTTTCCGGCTCGGGCTCTTTTTTTAAGTCTCGCCTTCCGAATAAGGATGGTCGTCTGCGCGTCGGTCATGGAGCCTTAGGGCTTTGCCGCAATGGGGGCAGTTGGCGGTGCCGTCTCCGCTGACCCGCATCTCGGTTTCCATAATATCCCTGGCGTCTTCCGCGCGGATACCGAGATCCTCGCGGACTTCTTTCAAGGCGACTTCTTCCTCGTCGGTAATGACGCCATCTTCGAGCGCGGTTTCGACCATATCGGAATATTTCTTGCGACGCCGGTGCAATTCACTGGAGAAGCCAGAGGACAGCAGACCGGCGGGCAGGGCGACCATGCCGATGCCCAGGATGCCGATGCCCGCTCCCATCAGTTTGCCCCAGAGCGTGATCGGCACGACATCGCCGTAACCAACCGTGGTCATGGTGATAACGGCCCACCACATTGCTGCGGGGATTGAACCGAAGGCCTCTGGCTGAACTTTGTGTTCGGCCAGATAGGCCAGACTCGCCGTCAGGACCAGCATTAACATCAGCACAAACATGGCCGCGCCAATGGCCCGGCCCTCATCGCGCAAGACGTTGAGCAACAACGACATGGACGAGGAATAGCGGGTTAGTTTGAAAATTCTGAGTAACCGCAGGACTCTGAGAAAACGCAAATCGAAGGCGACAAAGAAGCCCAAATAAAATGGCAGGATGACAAACAGATCGATCAGCGCCATTGGCGTCAACATGTAGCGCAGTCGGCCAAAAATGGGATGGCGGTAATCGACCTCATCATCATCGACGGCCGACCAGACGCGCAGGACATACTCAATCGAAAAAATGACGATGGAGAAAATCTCGAACCAGTAAAAAAAGTCCTGCCAGCCCTGATCCAGGTCGGGCAGGGTTTCAAAGATAACGGCACTGACATTGAGTGCGATCAGGACGATCAGGCCGGCGTCGATAAAGCGCCCGACCTTGTCGTGGGGCATGGAAATATCGAGGATTTCATGGGTCCGCTGGCGCAAGGTCGATGGGCCGTCGCGGTTGGGATATCCATGAGGGTTGGCTTGTTGTTCGTTCAAGGTTTCACCGTTCTGCTTTGCCAACCGCAAACGATCAATGCCAGCCAACCGGTCATCATCAAAATGCCACCGACGGGCGCGGCGCCTTCGATAAGGACGTAACCGATCAGGGCAAACAGATACAGGGTTCCCGAAAACAGCACGATGCCAAGGCTGAAGGCGATCCCGGCGAAATGCGCTAATTTGGAGGATTTGAATTGCGGCTGTGCCAGCAGCCATGAAACGGCGATCAGCGCCAGGGCATGCCACATCTGGTAATCGACGCCCATCATGAAGATCTGACGAATAGAATCGTTGTCGTCCAGACTGTGCCAGCCATAGGCTCCGGCCCCGACGGCAGTTGCTCCGAAAAATCCGGCGACGATCAACCAAAGTCCTGACATGGCGGCTCCTGTTCATTTACTTGTGACTACCGGTATAGCGCAAAGAAATTAACGTAATATTGAAGGTTGCCGGGTGTAATCGGGATTGGCACTTAAAGCAGCCGGATGGTTCACCGATGTTGGGGTTTCGCAAATCTATTACCGCCTTGTTGGCACCGGGCCTGCTGGTGGCATTGTCGCTTGGCGTCGCCGGGGGGCACGTGCCGCTGTCCGTCTCACTCAAACATATCCTGCCCAGTGTTCCTTATGGATTGGCCCTTCTGGCGTTGGCGCTCGGTTTGTGGTTCGGGCGCGAGCGGGTGATTTTTAGCGCCGTGGCGCTGGGACTGGCCAACGTCGCCATGCTCAATGCGTGGCCGCAAGTGCCCACAAGCGGGCCGATGTGGGGGATCGCCTATCCGGCGCTTTGTCTTTTCATGCCGGTCTATTTGCTGTCTGTCGCCTTTTTTAAAGACCGCGGCTTGCTCAGTCGCAGTGGCTTGCTGCGCTTGTTGTGGCTGTTTTTGCCCTTCGCGGCGGTTATCGTCGCCGTTGACGATGCGGTCTCCAGCGCCGCTCAGGAAAGCATGGCGGCGGCCTTGCATTTCAGGCCGTTTCATACGGATGTGGATTTCTGGAGCCACTTGCCGCAACCGGCAATTATTCTTTTCGCGGCAGCGAGCCTGATCATCGGTGGTCGCTTTATTGTCCGACCAAGTCCCATGGAAGGGGCGATGCTGGGCTGCGTCGGCGCCACCTGGGCGGCGTTGCATCAGGTTGGTAACGGGGCAATGCCGTCGTTGCTTTTGAGCACGGCGCTGCTGCTGCTGATTGTCGCCGTCGTTCACGATGCCTACGACATGGCCTTCCTTGATGAATTGACCGGGCTTCCCGGCAGGCGCGCCTTGAACGCCGACTTCGGGCGGTTGCGGTCGCGTTTTGCGGTGGCCATGGTCGATGTCGATTTCTTCAAGAAATTCAACGATACCTACGGCCATGATGTCGGCGATCAGGTGTTGCAGATGGTGGCGATGAACCTGGCCCGGGTTACCGGCGGTGGCCGTGCCTTCCGTTACGGCGGTGAGGAATTCGTCGTGTTGTTTGCCGGCAAGGACGTCGCGGCGGTCAAACAAGATCTGGAAGATTTGCGCGAAGCCATCGCCGCCGCCGCCTTCACCCTGCGTGACAAGGACCGCCCCGAGACCGCCCCGAAAGACAAAAGCAAAGCCGGCAGCGCTAAAGGCGGTAAGACGGTCAGTGTCACCGTCTCAATCGGCGTGGCCGGAGCATCGGGCGAGGCGCGTGACCCGGAGACAGTCCTGAAAGCCGCCGACCAGGCCCTCTACAAAGCCAAAAAGGCCGGACGCAACCGGGTCTCCGTCTGAAAAGCCTGGGCTTATTTTTCGATGATATCGATGCGAGAGGGCGGGTTTCCTGACAGGTAGATTTGCCACATGGTGCGGTAGGCGTTCTCCAGATTTTTTGTGAAGCGGGCGGTGTCGAACAACGCTTCACTCCGGCGGTTTAAGGCGAGCTTGGCTTTCAGTTCGCCAAGCGTGTCCGGGTTGTGGGCCAGATTGAGGGCCAGGGCCCGATACTCCGCAAGGTTCTTACAAATCAGTTCAGGCATGCCGAGCGCCACAAGCAGACTGGCCGAGACGCGCGCGGCAAAATGGCTGCCGATCGCGCTCAGTACGGGCAGCCCCGCCCACAAGGCATCGCTGGTCGTCGTATGGCCGCCACAGATACGGGTGTCCAAAGCCAGATCGGCAAGCCGGTATCTGGCCAGATGTTGATCTTTGGGCAGTTTGCCTGTGAAAATAAGCCGGGCGGCGTCAATTCCTCTGGCTTGCGCTTCGCGCTTTAAATTAGCTTTGGCCAGATCGTTGCTGCGGTACAACCACAACACGCTGCCCGGCGTTTGTGCAAGCAGCGTCATCCAGACGTCGAACATCACAGGCTCGATCTTGAACGTACTGTTAAACGAGCAGAAGACGAAAGCTTCCTCGGGCAGGGCGAAATCCGAGCGGGCAAACGCCACTTCGGAAATTTCCTGGGCCCCATCGTTGACCTGATAGCTGTTCGGCAAATAAACCAGTTGTTCGCTGAAATGAGGCTCTTGATCGCTCGGCGTTACGGTGTGGTCGGTGATCATGTAATCGATGAAATCGGCACCGCTTGAGCCGGGAAACCCCAGGTAGGAAACGATCAGCGGGGCCGGGCGCAGGGCGCAAATTTCCAGGCGGTTATGCTGGGTGTGGCCTTTCAGGTCGATCAGGATATCAACCCCGGCGCGGTAAATTTCCTGTGCGGCCTGGACGTGGCCGACGTCCCGAAGGTCGAAGAAGCGGTCGCTGTCACTGATAATTTTGGCCCTGTAGGGACTGTCATCATTTTGCCCGTGGGAGAACGTCAAGACGTTGAAATCATCGCGGTCATGCAGCTTGAACAGGGACTGCATCAGATGCGCCGTGGCGTGGTTATGAAAATCGCCGGACAGGTAGCCCAAGGTGATCCGGGGCTTCGTCGGCGGGCTTTTTGGAAATTTGAAATCAACGCTGAGGCCCGACATTGTCTTGGCGATGGCCTGGCTTGCGGCCTTGGCGACGATAAGGTTCTCGGCCCCGTCGTCGTTTGATGTGACACTGTCGAACGGGCTTAAGGAGAGTGCATCGATGGTGCCTTGCAGGGCCTCAACTTCCGGCCACTGGCAAGCATGGCGCAGTTGATGCAGAAGGTTGACCGCGGCGAATGGATAAGTCGGCTCGACGCCTAAAGCCTCCCGGTAGGCGGCAATGGCGTCTGCCAAAAGGCCCAGGTCCTTGCAGACATTGCCCAAATTATTATGGGCGGCGGCGTCCGCCGGATTCAGGGCGATGGCCGCTTTGATGCTGGTGCGCGCCTCTTCCAGTTTGCCGCAACTGTGCAGGGCCAGGCCAAGATTGTTATGGGCCTCGGCGTAATCCGGCTGCAGGCTAAGGGCCGTGCGATAGCTGTCGGTGGCCGCCTCATGCTGGCCCGCAGCAAACAGCGCCAAGCCAAGATTGTTGTGGGCCTCGGCGTAGCTTGGATTGACGGCAATGGCCACATGGAAGCTGGCCACGGCCCGATCCAGTTTGCCCTGCTCTTTAAATATGTTGCCCAGATTGCTATGCGCCTCGGCGTAATCCGGGTTCATTGCGATGGCCGCATCGAAGCAACGAGCGGCCTCGTTAAGGCGTCCGAGATCGCGCAGGGCCAGGCCAAGATTGTTATGGGCCTTCAGGTAATCGGGCTTGATGGCCAGGGCCTTTTGATAACACGCCGCGGCCGCCTCGGCCTTGCCCAGGCCAAGCAACGCATTGCCAAGATTGCAGTGGGCCTCGGGGTAGTCGGGTTTTAGGTCGAGCGCCCGTTGATAACTGGCGGCGGCTTCCTCGACCCGCGCCAAGCCCTGAAGCGCCAAGCCAAAGTTATTGTGGGCCTCTGCGTAGTCCGGCTTGATGGCGATGGCCTTGGCAATAAGGTCGCACGCGGCCTCATTGTTGCCCACTTGAAGGGCGAGCACGCCAAGCAGATGCAAGGCGATGGGTTGTTCAGGCTCGATTTGTAGAACCTGTCGATAAATCTGCTCGGCCTCGGGAAAGCGCCCGGCACTGTGATGCTGCACGGCAAGCTCAAGAGATTGATCGGACTCAATACTCATAATGACAGGCTTTCTCCAACAGGCAGCGGCGCGGGCGATGATGGGAAAAGTTTAAATGCAGGAAAGCCTTGAGGCCAGCCCCCCGCGCCCTACTTAAATCCCGACATCGGGCAGCCGGTATTGCCGCAGGCCGGGGCTCCGCAAGCCGGGGCCGGGGCGGACGCGCTTTTGCCGACGTTGGGGGCCATCAGGCCCTTGCCGACTTTTATGTCGCCGCAGCTTGGGCAGGCCACGGACTTGGCCTTGATCTGGCTGTCGTAGTCGCTCGATGAGGTGAACCACTCATCGAAACTGTGGCCCTTGGAGCAGTTGAGGCTGTAGACGATCATTTCAGCGGAAGCTCCGAAGACCCCATGAGGAATTCGTCGATGGCGTGGGCGCATTGGCGACCTTCGCGGATGGCCCAGACGACCAGTGACTGGCCGCGCCGCATGTCGCCGGCGGCGAAGACCTTGTCGACGGACGTTTTGTAAGCACCTTCACCGTCGGTAGATGCGGCGACGTTGCCGCGCTGATCGTAGGCGACGCCGAAATCATCGAGCATGCTTTCATGCACCGGATTTGTGAAGCCCATGGCGAGCAAGACAAGATCGGCCTTCAGTTCAAATTCGCTGCCCGGGATCGGTTCGGGTTTGCCGTTCGACCAATCCATGCGGACGGCCTTAAGGGTCTTAAGCTTGCCGTCCTTACCTTCGAGTGACACCGTGCCGCCTGCCCATTCGCGCACGCAGTCGCCTTCAGCGTGGGAGGTCGAGGAGCGCTGCTTGATCGGCCAGTTCGGCCAGGTCGTACCCTTGTCTTCTTTCTCAGGGGGCAACGGCATGATTTCCATTTGCGTGATCGACGCAGCACCCTGGCGCGTCGAGGTGCCGACACAGTCGGCCCCGGTGTCACCACCGCCGAGCACGACGACGTGCTTGCCGGTGGCGAGAATTTCTTCGGTCTTGCCTAAGGGCTCGCCGGAATTGCGGCGATTCTGTTGGCTCAGGAAATCCATGGCGAAGTGGACGCCGTCGAGATCGCGACCCGGGACGTCGAGATCGCGAGGCTGTTCGGACCCGCCGGTCAAGGCAATGGCGTCGAACTTCAACAGCAGCCGTTCGGGCAGGACGTTATAGCCGACATGGGAATTGGGCCGGAACTCGACCCCTTCGGCCTGCATCTGCGACATCCGTCGGTTGATCAAATCCTTGTTGAGTTTGAAGTCGGGAATGCCGTAACGCAGCAAGCCGCCGATCTTGGCGTTCTTCTCGAACAACACAACGACGTGCCCGGCCCGTGCCAGTTGCTGGGCGCAGGCCATGCCGGCGGGGCCGCCGCCGACGACGGCGACGCGTTTGCCGCTCAGGCGTTTGGGAACCTGCGGCTCCATCCAGCCTTCGTCCCAGGCACGGTCGACGATGGCGCATTCGATGGTCTTAATGGTCACCGGCTCATCGGTCAGGTTCAGAGTGCAGGCGGCCTCGCACGGGGCCGGGCAGATACGGCCGGTGAATTCCGGGAAGTTGTTGGTCGAATGCAGCACTTGCGATGCCTGCTGCCAGTCGCCGGCATAAACCAGATCATTCCATTCGGGGATGATGTTATTGACCGGGCAGCCGTTATGGCAAAACGGAATACCGCAATCCATGCAACGCGCACCCTGCTCGCGGATGGCGTCCTCCGAAAGCGGGATCATGAACTCATTATAACCAGTGACGCGCACAGCGGCCGGTTTGTATGCCCGCTCCTGACGGGGGAACTCCTTGAAACCTGTTGGCTTACCCATTTAAGCGGCCTTCTTTTTGAT
>CBFDEA010000011.1:0-12581 GCA_965603695.1 uncultured Rhodospirillaceae bacterium
CTGGCTCAACGATGCCCAGCTTGAGCGCATGCACGAGACCGAGGTCGGCTCCGAGAATTACGAATATGTCCGGCTCGACGACATCACTCTCGATGTTGATGGCGGGCCACGGCTGACGTCGGTCTATGCCTATATTTCCCGGCGCGGCATCCTTTGCCATAACGCCAAGCCCCTGGGCCTGGCATCCGTGAAGACAACGGGCCGGGCGTGGCCTGAAATCTCGCAAAGCGATGTTCAGGCGCTAGCCCGCGACCGCCTGTCGCCGGGGGCGGAACTCGGAGCCTTCATCGCTGAAAACCTGGGCAGCGTCGACACCCGCCGGAGCAGGGCCGCGCAACTGGCGCAAGACGCCCTGCCCTTCACCTATGCGAAAATGTTCAAGCCTTAGCAAAATGTCAGACGACAAAAACGCCATCAACGAAGATACTCGCGCCGTCACCAAGGCCGCCGATCTGCTGAGCCTGCGCGAGATCGACTTTTTCCGTCTGGCCTATCGTCGCTGGTTCTCCGTCGATGCCGGACATGAGCAGATGGAGAAAATTTTCGCCGCCTACATGTTCCACGAAACCGTGCCGCCCTGGGTCCGTCATTGCGCCCGCGAGGTCAACAACCGCGCCGGTATGAACATGCTCGACCCCGCCGCTTTCGGGGCCGGCGATTTCCGCCAACAAAGCAAAGTGCCGAAAGTCGGCAGACTGTTTCTGATGATTGCCGGGCTGCTGATGTTGATCGTTTACATATCGATCCTGACGACCAAGCACGGCTTCGACGACAGCAACTGTCCGGGGCGTTATACCAACAGTTTTTACGAACAATGGGTCTACATGATAAGCGGCCGACAACCGCCGCCGTGTGAACCAGACGGCATCACAAAACCTGACCCGCAATAATCGCCGCGAAGACGATCAAGCCGAAGGTCCGGTTCGATTTGAACTTGCCCAGGCAGTCCTTGGCGTCGTCGGTGTCGAGCCGCGCCACCTGCCATGCCAGATGCCCTGCGGCAACAGCCAAGCCTAAATAAAAGGCCCAACCGAGCCCGGCCAGATAACCGCTTAAGGCGATCAGGAGGATGGTGCCGCCATAAAAGCCCGCAAGCCACTTGCCGGTGTTCTCGCCCAGTCGCAGGGCCGTCGATTTAACGCCGATCAGGATGTCGTCTTCCTTGTCCTGATGGGCGTAGATGGTGTCGTAGCCCAGCGTCCAGAGAATCCCCGCCATATAGAGGACGCCCGCCGCCGCGCCCAGATCGCCACGCACCGCCGCCCAACCAAGCAGCGCCCCCCAGTTAAACGCCAGCCCCAGCACAGCCTGCGGCCAGTCGGTGATGCGCTTCATGAAGGGGTAAACGGCGACCACCACAAGCGAGCCCGCGCCGACCATGACGGCGAAGAAATTGAACTGTAATAATACCGCGAGTCCCAACAACAATTGCACGATCAGGAAGGCCACCGCCTGGGGGATGCTGACCGCGCCCGACGGAATTGGCCGGGTCGCCGTGCGCGCCACCTGGCCGTCGAAATCCCGGTCGGCGATATCGTTCAAGGTGCACCCGGCGCCGCGCATAATCAGCGCGCCGATGCCAAACAAGGCGACAAACCGAAGCTCGGGCCACCCCGGCGTGGCCAGGGCAACGCTCCACCAGCAAGGCAGTAACAATAGCCAGGTCCCGATCGGTCGGTCCAGGCGGGCCAAATGCAGATATGGGCGCAGCCATAGCGGCATCCACCTGTCGATCCAGGTCAGGGCGGGCATGTCGCTGTCGATGCTTTTAAAGGCGGTTGTCATAATACCGACAAAGTAACCTGTCACTTGTTCGAATTCCACCTTCGCTTATGATAACGGCTATGAGCGAAACAAAAATCAAAGCACGGCTGTTTACCAACGCCGACCTAAAGGCAGGCGACGCGATTACGCCAAGCGCCGATCAGGCCCATTATCTGCTGAAAGTGATGCGTGCCCAGAACGCGGAGCACGTCGTTTTGTTCAACGGTCGTGACGGCGAATGGCTGAGCAGCATCGCTACGACTTCTAAAAAATCCTGCCAGCTTCGCCTCAAAGAACAATTGCGCCCGCAGAGACCAGAGCCCGACCTGTGGCTGGCCTTCGCGCCCTTGAAGAAATCCAACACCGACTTCGTTATTGAGAAGGCGACGGAACTTGGCGTCTCGCGGCTGATCCCGGTGTTTACCGAACGCACCAATACCGGTCGGGTTAAATGCGAACGCTTGCGGGCAATCGCCATGGAAGCGGCGGAGCAATGCGACCGCCTGAGCGTTCCCGAGGTCTCCGAACCGCTGAGCCTGACGGACCTGATTGCCGACTGGCCTGCCGGCCGCACGCTACTGGTACCTGATGAGAGCGGCGGCGGCCAGCCATTAAAGAGCGTTCTCGAAACAGCCGGAGAGGCGCGCTCTCACGGTTTTTTGATCGGTCCGGAAGGTGGTTTTGCAGCATCGGAACTTGACGCCTTGGGCAATCTGCCGTTTGTTAGCAAAGTCGGCTTGGGACCGCGCATCCTGCGTGCGGAAACAGCGGCCCTGGCGGCCCTGGCCTGCTTCCAGGCCTTGGCTGGCGATTGGCAACAAGCCCCCCGCTTTAACAACGGATACTTTTTTAATGCCCGATGAATTCATCACCAATAAAAGACAGCTTCTCGACTACATGGAATCCGGTTGCAAGCCGCCCGAAAAGTGGCGCATCGGCACCGAGCATGAAAAATTCGCCTACCACCTGAGCGACCTAAGCCCGCTTGAGTACGAAGGCGAGGCGGGTATCCGCGCCCTGCTTGAAGGTTTGACGAAGTTCGGCTGGAAGCCGGTGCTTGAGAACGGCAATCCGATTGCCCTCGTCAAAGACGATTTGAGCTCGATTACCCTGGAACCGGCCGGACAAGTCGAACTGTCCGGTGCGCCGGTTGAAAACATTCATCAGACCTGCTCGGAAGTCTCCGAACACTTAAAACAGGTTAAAGGAGTCGCCAAGGATCTGGGTATCGGTTTTATCGGCCTGGGATATCAGCCGAAATGGTCGCGCGACAAAGCCCCGTGGATGCCAAAATCCCGCTACGGCATCATGCGCAACTACATGCCAAAAGTCGGTTCCATGGGTCTTGATATGATGCAGTCGACGTGCACCGTTCAGGTCAATCTGGATTTCGACAGTGAAGCGACCATGGTCAAGATGTTCCGCGTTTCCCTAGCCCTGCAACCGATCGCCACCGCCCTTTGGGCCAACTCGCCGTTTAAGGATGGCAAGCCTTCAGGATACTTAAGCTACCGCAGCCATATCTGGACCGATACCGACCCGGATCGCTGCGGCACCATTCCCTTTGTCTTCGAAGACGGTTTCGGCTTCGAGCGTTATGTCGATTACATGCTCGATGTACCGATGTACTTCGTCTACAGAAACGGCGTCTATATTGACGCGTCGGGGCAGTCATTCCGTGACTTTATGAACGGCACCCTGCCCGCCCTGCCCGGCCAATATCCGACCGAGAAAGACTGGGAAGATCATTTGACCGTCGCCTTCCCGGAAGTCCGCTTAAAGAAGTTTCTCGAGATGCGTGGCGCCGACGGTGGTCCATGGAACAGGCTTTGCGCCCTGCCCGCTTTCTGGGTCGGCCTGCTTTACGATGACCAAGCCCGCGAAGCCGCCTGGGACTTGATCAAGGACTGGACACCGGAAGAACATGAAATGTTGCGCAACGAGGTGCCAAGGCAAGCCTTGGGAACGCCATTCAGAGGCACCACCATCTGCGATTTTGCCCTCGATGCGTTGGAAATATCTCATGAGGGGTTATCGCGCCGTAACGTTCTTGATGGCGTCGGCCTGGATGAAACCCATTTCCTCAATCCGTTGTTCCGGATCGCCGAATCGGGCTTCACCCCCGCCGAAGACCTGCTGTGCGCGTACGAGCGGCGGTGGCACAAGAATATCGACCCTATTTTCAAAGAGTATGCTTATTAGAGCATTGGCTTTTCCATTTTGCGTTTGCTCGTGTATATAATAGTTCATCATAATCCTGGGACTTCCAACATACCTAGCTATGCAAAATGACAACATCGAACTAGATGAGATAGAGCAAGCCCTCCACGACGGAGAATTTTGCTTCTATTATCAACCGAAAGTATCCTTCGCCACCGGACAGATTGTCGGTGGCGAGGCCTTGTTGCGCTGGATTAAACCCGATGGCACGGTTATCGCGCCGAACGATTTCCTACCGCAGGCCGAAAAGTCCGGTTTCATCACCAACATTACCGCCGTCATGCTGCCCGAACTGGTTGATGACATCGAAAAAATTCGGATCGTTAAATCCGATGCCCAGATCGCCTTCAATATTTCCGCCCTTGATCTCTATTCACCTTATTTAGTGAAAATGTTGCGTAGCTTCATTGGTTCCAGGCGCATAAACCCGGGCAATATCCAGATTGAAATAACCGAGACCGCCGTTGTCGACAATTCGGATCGCATCAACACGGCCCTGCTCGATCTGGTGGCTCTCGGCATCGAAATCGCCATGGATGATTTCGGCACCGGTTATTCATCTCTCGATCTGCTCAGTCGTTTACCAATTTCAGCCTTGAAGCTTGATCAGGGCGTTGTCCGTAGAATGTCCGAAGATGTTAAAAACACCCACATCGTCCGTTCCAGCCTGTATATGGCCAGAGAGTTGTCCATAAAAACCGTTGCCGAAGGCGTCGAAAGCAGGGGTACCTATACTTATCTGATGGCCGCCGGTTGTAACGAGGTGCAGGGATTCTGGATCAGCCCACCGTTGCCGCTCGAAGACTATATTGCCCTTTGCGCCAGCCAACCGCAGTGGCCGGGATCGTCGTTTGGGCTACTCTACAACGCCTGGGTCAATCACATTTCCTATCGACGCAAGGTTCTCGACGCCGCCCTGACCCTGTCGATGACAGATCAGGACGAATGGGCGACCCTGCCAAAAATGGATCTAGCCCACAGCCCCGCCCGCTGTCGCCTGGGCCAGTGGTACATGGGAGAAGTCAGCGCAAGTGAAGAAAGCCGCCGCAAGTACAAACAACTCGAAGAGCCGCACCGGCTTATGCATGCCGCCGGCGCGTCCCTGCTCAAAGCCATCCGCACCCACTCGAGCGCCCGGGACATCACTCGCGCCACCCGTATTTTCCTGGAATATTCAGATGTCGTCGATGCCGAAGTGTCCCGCATCGTCGAACGCGACCTGGAGAAAACCTTCGATAAGCTCGATATGGAAAAGGCCAGAGACATTCCCTCCGTCGCCGAATTGCTTGGTGAGAACGATATCGATTAAAGCCTTAAGTGGCCGTACCCCCGACGGTTAAGCCGTCGATCCTGATGGTCGGTTGACCGACCCCACAAGGCACACCCTGGCCGTCTTTTCCACAAGTGCCGACGCCCGGATCCAGTTTCATATCGTTACCGATCATCGAAACGCGGGTCAGCACATCCGGACCATTGCCAATCAGCGTCGCACCTTTGACCGGGGCGCCGATCTTGCCGTCCTCGACCATATAGGCCTCGGTACAGCTAAAGACGAACTTGCCCGACGTGATATCGACCTGACCGCCACCGAAGTTTGTCGCATAGAGGCCCTTTTTGACCGAGGCCAGTATTTCTTCCGGATCACGCTCACCCGCCGGCATATAGGTATTGGTCATGCGCGGAATCGGCGCGTGGGCATAGCTTTGACGCCGCCCGTTACCTGTTGAATCGACTCCCATCAGGCGCGCGTTCATACGGTCCTGCATATAACCTTTCAAAATTCCGTCTTCGATCAGCACGGTTTTCTGGGCCGGGGTTCCTTCATCGTCAATGGTCAGTGATCCGCGGCGGTCTGCGATCGTGCCATCATCAATAACCGTGACACCGGGTGCCGCCACCCGCTCACCCAGAAGGCCGGAAAAAGCCGACGTCTTTTTACGATTGAAATCGCCCTCAAGACCGTGACCGATGGCCTCGTGCAACAAAATACCCGGCCAGCCGGGGCCAAGCACGACATCCATCTCGCCAGCCGGGGCCGGTACGGATTCAAGATTGACCAGAGCCAGGCGCAGCGCCTCATCGACGCACTTTTTCCAGGTCTCGGGCTTCAGGTATTCATCGTAGGCGACGCGGCCACCGGTACCGTAACTGCCGGTTTCCATGCGATCACCCTGGGCTGCCATAATAGTGACATTCAGGCGAACCAGCGGACGGATATCGCCAGCCCTGAGAACGCCAGGCCTGATCACCTGCACCGCCTGCCAGCTTCCGCTTAGCGAAGCCGTCACCTGGGCAACGCGCTCGTCCTTCGATCTGGCGTAGGCATCCATATCGGCGAGCAACTTAACCTTGGTCTCGAACTCAACCATGCTTAAGGGATTATCATCGACATAAAGCTGAGCATTGGTGCCCGGCGGCGGCGCGGCCAGGGTGCCGCCCTTGCCCGCGTGCACACTCTTGACCGTTTCACCGGCCCGCCTGATGGCTTCCTCGCTTAATTCGGAGGCATGAGAATAACCCGTCACCTCGCCTGAAACGGCGCGCAGACCGAAGCCCTGAGAGGTGTCAAAACTGGCGTTCTTTAACTGCCCATCATCGAAGACAACGGCTTCGGACTGGTTGTACTCAAGATACAATTCACCGTCGTCGGCACCGCTCAAAGCGTCCTCGGTCAGTTTCTCGACCCGGGCCAGGTCCATGCCTGCCCGGGTAAAGAAAAGTTCGTCTGTCCGCGTAAGGTCGCTCATGGAAATTCCTAATTCATTTCATTCAGTGGTAACATTACAATGCTACACCATGTTCATATAGGTATTCATTTTAGTTTTCTTGCCAATAGTTTTGAGATGTAAATTCAACAATGACCAAATTTCGTGAACACCCCCTGCGTATTGAGCTAGCCGAAGAAGTCCACGCGCGCCCTTATGGCCTGCTTAGGGCTCCGGTCCGGGTTAGTCACCTGGCCGTGTTGTCGGGCGAAGCCGACCCGGAAGGCGACCGTCGCCATGTCGCCCTTTTGTGCCGCCACTTTGGTGTCGCCGAACCCGAGACCGGAACCAATCATTATTCGGGCCCCCTTGATACGAATGATAAGCAGGAACTCAAATTCAAATGGGAACGTCACACGGAATTTTCCTCCTACACCTTTTATCTGAACGGCGACTTTGACGATCCCTTTGCGCGAAGCGCTATCGAGCGAATTCCGGCTGACTGGCTGGCGGCCTTGCCCGGCGAGGTTCTTGGCGCAACCAATCTGGTTCTCGAACCCGGCAGCGCACCGGAGAGAAGTTTCGATGATCTCTCCAAACTTTTCGCCGACAACACGGTCACCGGTAGCGGCATGCGCGATGGTGCGGCGCTGGTGTGGACCGATTTCCGCGTCCATCAGGACGGCTTCAACCGCATTCTGGTGCGCGACAACGGCATGAACCAACGCCAGGCGAGCAGGCTGGTACAACGCTTGCTGGAAGTCGGCACCTACCGCATGATGGCGATGCTGGCTTTCCCACTTGCCCGTAAGGTGTTGCCGAAACTCGCCGACTATGAACGCAAGTTGAGCGATCTGATCGGCCGCATGGATGCGGCAGATAGTGGCGAGGACGAACGCGACACCTTAAAAAACCTGACCCATCTGGCCGCCAGAGTCGAGGTCCTGTCCCTTGACATCAACTTCCGCTTCACCGCCGCCCGCGCCTATCACGCCCTGGTTAATCGCCGCATCGAGGAACTGCGGGAAGTCCGTATCAGCGACATCAGTCAGATTAAGGGCCTGCAGCCGCCGGGAGAATTCGTCACCCGCAGACTGGCCCCGGCGATGGACACCTGCCGCTCGGCCTCTGAAAGGCTCGACACCCTGTCGCGACGCATCGGCCGTGCCAGCGATCTTTTGCGAACCCGCGTCGATGTCGCACTGGAGGAACAAAATCGCGACTTGCTGGAATCCATGGACCGACGGGCCCACTTGCAACTGCGCTTGCAGGAAACGGTCGAGGGACTTTCCATCGTCGCCATCAGCTACTACCTGCTAAGTCTGGTCGGTTACGCGGCAAAAAGCGCCAAGGCTGCGGGCCTGCCGGTCAACAGCGATATTGCTACCGGCCTAGCCATACCTTTTGTCATTGGCCTGGTCTGGTACAGCATGCGCCGCATCCGCCGCAAACTGGGCAAAGACAACTGATAGCCTCATTTTTCTTGACCTAAGCGGCACCCGGCAGTACAAAAAAACAACACGTGGTGATTTGCACGACCAGCTTGCGACCACGATAAAAAAACTCGCTAAAAGGTCGGCGCTCGTAGAGCCCTGACCATATCTGTCGGGGCTTTTTTTGTCCGCCCGCCCCTTATGCCGCAGGACAACAGAGACGCAGGAAGAGAGAAATTTCATGACCACCAAAAAAACCGACCCGCAAAATTGGCGACCGGCGACCCAACTGGTTCGCGGCGGCACCGAACGCTCACACTTCGACGAAACCAGCGAAGCCATCTTTATGACTTCGGGTTACGTCTACGAATCCCCGGAAGAAGCGGAGCAAGCCTTCAAGGGCGAAAAAGACCGCTTCGTCTATTCGCGCTACGCCAACCCGACCGTCGCCATGCTTGAGGAACGTTTAGGCCTTCTGGAAGGAGCGAAATTCTGCAACGCCACGGCCAGCGGCATGTCCGCCGTTTTTGCCGCCCTTGCCAGTCAGTTGAAAACCGGCGACCGGGTCGTCGCCTCGCGCGCCCTGTTCGGATCGTGTCATTACATCATCACCACATTATTGCCGACGTACGGCATCGAGGGCGTGCTGGTTGACGGTAGTGACTTAGACCAATGGGCCGACGCCCTGTCGCAACCGACCAACGCCGTGTTCCTTGAGACACCGTCCAACCCGACCCTTGAAATCATCGACATCAAGGCGGTTTGCGAGCTGGCCCACAAAGCCGGTGCCAGTGTCGTTATCGACAATGCCTTTGCCACCCCGGTGTTGCAAAAACCGCTTACGTTGGGGGCCGATATCGTCATCTATTCGACGACCAAACATATCGACGGCCAAGGCCGCTCCATGGGCGGGGCAATCCTGACCAATGACGAGGAATTCGCCGAGGACAAGTTGAAACCCTTCCTGCGCAATACCGGCCCCTCGGCCAGCCCGTTCAATGCCTGGCTGCAATTAAAGGGACTCGAGACCCTGGACTTGCGAGTCGAGAAAATGGCGGCCAACGCCATAGAGGTCGCCCGTTTCCTAGAGGGTCAGGTCGGCATCGACAGCGTTCTCTACCCCGGCCTTGAAAGTCACCCGCAGCACAAACTGGCAATGGCCCAGATGAAAAGCGGTTCGACCATCGTTTCCTTCCAGGTGCCTGGCGGCCGCGACGGTGCGTTCAAATTCTTGGGCGGCGTCGATATCATTGATATCTCCAATAACCTGGGCGATTCAAAAAGCCTGATTACCCATCCGGCGACGACGACCCACCAGCGTCTGAAACCCGAAGAGCGCGCACTCATGGGCATCGACGACGGCCTGATCCGGCTGTCGGTCGGACTGGAAGACGTTGAAGACCTGAAGGAAGACCTGGAGCGCGCTTCGAAAATGATGCGGTAGGCAACAGTGACATACGAACAAGGCACCGAAGCGTTAAAGGCAGGCGATTTCGCCGCAGCCGTCAGCCATTTCGAGGCCGCCGCCAAGGACGATCCCGGCAGCGCTACGATCCGCTATAATCTAGCCCAAGCGCTTCGCCATATCGGTCGTGACGGTGACGCGATCATCCAGGCGACCAACGCCCTGGCCCGTGACCCCGCGCTCAATCCGGCGGCGCGCCTGTTAACCTATCTGCTCAGTTACCTACGGCTTCGCAACCCTGGGGGCATTGATCCGGCAGGATTAGTCGCGGCTTTCAACTTCATCAATGTCGACCATCAAGTCCTCGCGACCACGGCCCTGGCCTACCTGAAGCAATGCACAGGCCTTGCCGACGCATTGGCAATCGGCAAGACCAGCGGCTGGGACGCGGCGGCCAGGTGGCTGTTGTCATCGAAAGGCCGGGCGGTGTTGCGCGATCCATTGCTGCATACGACCCTAAGTGCCGCCGCCAACAGCGATCTCGATATCGAGCTCTTGTTAACGGCTTTACGCAAAGCCCTGCTGATGGCCCCGGCCAAAGAGACGTTGCGCAAAGGCCATGTCCTGGAATTTGCCTACGTCCTGATCCGCCAGTCGGAAATAAATGAATATGTCTTCGCCGTCTCGGGCGATGAACATCACCGCCTTGAAAACATTTTCATCAATCCGCAAGGCATCGCCGATGGCTCGCGGGCGGCGGCGGAAAATTTATTACTAAAAGCGCTTTACGCCCCCCTTTGGCAACTGCTTGGTGAGCACGGCAAGAATGACGATGCGTGGAGTGTCAGCCCGAAGCGCTGGGGCGATCTGATCGCCGCGCATCTGTCCGAAAGGCGTAAGATCGCCGCCGCCGCGCAAGGCATCGAATCCCTGGGAGCCATCGGTGACGAAGTTTCCCAAAACGTCGCCCGGCTTTATGAGGAAAACCCCTATCCGCGCGGGCTGAGCTTGCACACACCGACGTCAAGCAGCCGCCGCAATCTCCTCTCGGATTATTTCTCAAGTCAGGAACTGGCCTTCATGGACGCGCCCTACACAGTGTTGATCGCTGGGGCCGGGACCGGTCAGCAAGCGGTCGATGCGGCCTTGGGATATGGACCGGACGCTGCCCTCACGGCCATCGACCTCAGCCTCGCCCGTCTCGCTTATGGCAGGCGCATGGCCACTCAGTTCGGTGTCGAAAATATACGCTTCGTACAATGCGATATCCTGAATACAGGCTTGCTTGAAGAGTCCTTCGACGTCATCGAGAGCATCGGCGTCCTACATCACATGGACGACCCCTGGGCCGGATGGAAGATTCTGTCAAGCAAGCTTCGCGCCGGGGGCTTAATGAAAATCGGCCTCTACAGCAAAGCAGCCCGGACCACTATCGCCACCCTCAGGAAAGACATCCAGGCCCGCGCCCTGGGCGATGACGCGCAAACAATTCGTGATTACCGCCAGGGCGTCATCGCCCAGGGCGAAACCGGTGAAGCAGCGTTCCTGCTGCAATCGGCGGATTTCTTCAGCCTCAGCAATTTTCGCGACCTCATGTTCCACGTCAGCGAACAGCATGTGACGATTCCCCAGATCGCCAACTTCATGACGGAAAACGGCTTAAGTTTTCATGGCTTTCAAATGCCCCTCGACATCGCCGAGGGCTACCCGGACGGCGACAGTATTGTCGACCTTGATCGCTGGCAGGACTTCGAAGATGCCCACCCGAATAGCTTCAAGGGCATGTACGTTTTCTGGTGCCGCAAAGACTAGGATCAACCGCTGTTGCGCAAACCTGCCGATATGCCATTGATGGTCAACTGGATGCCGCGCAGGACCTTGGGGTTTTCAGATTCCTGACGATACTTCTTCATCAGTTCAAGCTGCAGATGGTTTAAAGGATCAAGATAGGGGAACCGGTGACTGATCGAGCGGGCGAGAAGCGGATTGGCCTGTAAAAGCTTCTCGTGACCGGAAATTTGCAAAAGCGCGTCTATCGAGCGTTGCCACTCGCCTTGGATGCGGTCGAAAATTCTTGTGCGTAGTTCTTCATCGGGCACCAGTTGGGAATAACGCCGGGCAATGGCCATGCTGCTTTTCGACAGCACCATGTCCATGTTGGAAAGCTGGGTGCGAAAGAAAGGCCAGTTCCGGTAAAGTTCCTGCAAGTAGGGAACGCCTTGCTCAGGATGCGCCGCCAGCCATTTTTCCACCGCCGAACCGAAACCGTACCAGCCCGGTAGCATCAAACGGCATTGGGCCCAGCTAAACACCCAGGGGATGGCGCGAAGATCTTCTATCTTATGGGTTTTGCTTCGCGATGGCGGCCTTGAGCCGATATTCATTGAGGCGATTTCATTGATCACCGTTGACGACCAGAAATAATCTTCAAACCCTTCGGTTCCATAGACCAGATCCCGATAAGCGGTGAATGCGTGCCCTGAAAGTTCCTCCATCACGGCCATAAAATCGGCCGGAGGCGGGGTTTGGTTTTCCTGAAAAAGGGTTGCGTCCAACGTTGCCGCGACAAGGATTTCAAGGTTGCGCCTACCCAGGACAGCGTTGGAATACTTGCTCGAAATAATTTCACCCTGCTCGGTCATGCGCAACTGACCCTGCACCGCACCGGCTGGTTGGGCCAGGATCGCATCGTAGCTGGGACCGCCGCCGCGCCCGACCGTACCGCCGCGACCGTGGAACAGGCGCAACTTTACGCCGTGGCGGGCGAAAAGATCGATCAGTCCCGTCTGTGCCTTGTAAAGTTCCCAGCCGGAGGTCACAAAGCCGCCATCCTTGTTGCTGTCGGAATAACCGAGCATGACTTCCTGGACACCGCCCAGACTATCCACCAAGCGTCTGTACCCGGGGATCGACAACAGCCGGTCCATGATGTCGAGACAATTGCGCAGATCGGCAATGGTTTCAAACAGCGGTACAATCTGCAAAGCACAATCGCCGTCGGGGGTCACAAGATTGACTTGTTTCAGCAACACCGCCAGTTCCAGTATGTCCGAT
>CBFDEA010000012.1:0-12027 GCA_965603695.1 uncultured Rhodospirillaceae bacterium
TGGTGAAGCCGACGACGCTTAACGTCGCACCGTGGACCAGCAAGCCGTATGCCGCCTGCTGTCCGGCGGCGGAACCTGAACATTCAAAAATAAACCATTCCGTCGCCCGCAGGCCATTATCCTTGGCGAAAGCGAAGATCGCCTTTTTCAGGTCGCGCCCGGAAATCTCTTTGGCGTTAAACGTCTTGGTCGCCCCATATTGCGATATTGCCGCCAGCTTGCCATCATCGACATCGATGGCGATTACCGTCGCACCCAGGGCCGCGGCGACTTGAACCGCGTAACCGCCAACCCCGCCGACACCAATGACAATAGCCAGATCGCCGGACCCGATGCCCGACTGGATGGCCGCCTGATATGGTGTGGTCAGGGCGTCGGCGACAACCGAAAGGTCGGCCAGGGCCAAGCCCTGTTCTGCCATGCGGGCTTCATCGACCCGGCAAAGTCCGCGCGCCGGAACCGTAATGTGAGAGGCAAATCCCCCCTGAATATCGTTGCCGGGCATTTGCTGGGAGCGACAGATCGTCCCCTTGCCGCGTTTGCACAAGTCGCACACCCCACAGGGGATGACCGCCGCGATAATCACCGCCTTGCCAAGCCAGTGCTCTTCACCATCGCCAACGGCGACGACCCGACCGCTGATCTCGTGACCGAGGGCCAGCGGCAATTCATGGTTAAGGCGAACCCCGTCATAGAGATAACCCAGGTCGGTGTGACAGACGCCGCAGCCGGCGATTTCGATCAGGGCTTCACCAGGGCCGGGGGGGAGGGCCGTGAATTCTTCCCTGATCAGGGGGGCGCCGACTGCGGTCATCATCCAGCGATGGGCGGTAATTGTCATTTCATGTGGCCCTTATCCAACGACATTGTTAGCGAACTTGACAGGACTGATATGGCAAAATAGATTAATTAAGTAATTACGTACTGTAATGCCGATTTAAGGGGCCGTCAACACTTCGCCGTTTACCCCGCGCTGTTTTTGGTGTTTTTTAAGATTATGGATGAGTTCAATAAATATCCTTTCGACTTCAAGGGTCAGTGCGCCGTCGTCACCGGTGCCGCCAGGGGGATCGGGCGGGCTATCGGCGAGGCCCTGCAGCGCTGCGGTGCCGACGTCCAGGGCCTGGACTGGGAAGATGATCCGCAGGTCATTGGCCAAGCGCCCTTCGCCATCCACCGGGTCGACATCTCTGATCTTGAAGCGGTAACCCAAGTCATTACCAGCCTGGCCACTCCGCCGTCCTTGCTGGTTAACAATGCCGGCATCACCCGCGACCGCTCAATCGCCAAAATGAGCGCCGAAGAATGGTCCCAGGTAATTACCGTCAACCTGACCGGCGCTTTCAACGTCCTTAAAGTCGTGGCGCCGCTGATGGCGGGCGGCGGTTATGGCCGCATCGTCAACATCACATCGATCAACGCCCTGCGCGGTAAATTCGGCCAGGCAAATTACAGCGCCGCCAAGGCCGGGTTAATCGGCCTGACGAAAACCGCGGCGCGGGAATTCGGCCGCAAAGGGGTCACCGTCAACGCCGTCGCACCGGGCATGGTGATGACCGAAATGGCCGAAAATTTGCCGCCAGAGATTCTCGCCAAGGCCCGCGAGGAAGGTGTTCTGGGAAAACTGGCGAGACCCGAAGATATTGCTTACGGCGTCCTGTTTCTGCTTTCCCAAGGTGCCGGGCTGATTACCGGCGAAGTCCTGCGCATCGACGGCGGGCAGTATATTTAAAAGACGCTTCAGGCCTGCGTCCCGGTGACCTGACGCAATTGAAGAACAATACACATTCCATTTTGTAACGGGTCTGTGGCAGGATGACCGGGATCTACCTGCTCGCCGAGTATCCTCGTAAACGACTGGTCAAAAATTGATGAATGAAACCATGCGCCCAAGCCCCATCACCGCGACCATCAATCTTGAAGAGCCCGGCGTCCGCCATGGTCATCTGAAACTTCCCTACTCGCACGACGGCTCGGCCTGGGGCGCGGTGATGATCCCGATCACCGTGATCGTCGGCGGCACCGGCCAGACGGCCCTGCTAAGCGGGGCCAACCATGGCGACGAATACGAAGGGCCGGTTGCGCTTCTGGACCTCGCCCGCACCTTGAAGCCCGAGCAAGTCGCCGGGCGTGTCATCATCGTGCCGATGATGAACTATCCGGCCTTCCTGGCCGCGACAAGGACTTCGCCGATTGACAAGGGCAACATGAACCGGGCGTTTCCGGGCCGCCCAGACGGCACGGCGACGCAAAAGATCGCCGATTATTTCCAGCGCACCCTGCTGCCAATGGCCGATATCGTCCTCGACATCCATGCCGGCGGCAAGACCCTCGACTTTGTCCCCTTCGCCGCCGCCCATGTCCTGGATGACAAAAACCAACAAGCCAAATGCGTGGCCGCCATGCAGGCATTCAACGCACCGTACTCGATGATGCTCACGGAAATCGACAGTGTCGGCATGTACGACAGCGCCGTCGAGGACATGGGCAAGGTCTTTGTTTCGACCGAACTTGGCGGCGGCGGCAGTGTCACTGCGGCTTCGGCAATGATCGCCAAACGCGGCGTCGCCAATGTTCTCAAACATGCCGGCATCCTTGCAGGCGCGCCGGAGATCGGGGCCAGCATCGCCCTCGACACCGGGGCAGAGGGTTGCTTCGTGACATCGCAAAACGAGGGACTTCTGGAAATGCTGGTTGATCTGGGAGACGCCGTCGAAAAGGGAGACACCATCGCCCTGGTCCACGACGTCAAGCACTCCGGCAGCGAACCCGCTCTGTACCGGGCCGCAGTTTCCGGCATTCTCGCCGGCCGCCACTTCCCCGGCCTGATTGCTATGGGCGACTGCCTCGCCGTGATCGCCGTTGCCGACTGAAGACGCGATTGACGCGCTCCCCTGAAATGTCCCCGGTTGAAACAACGTGGGTTGATATCTAAAACCCGCTCACATTCATCTAGCCACTTGCGTGAGGTGGGTGGCGATGGCCTCTGCCATGCGGTAGGTATTGAACCCGCGATCGATATCCAGGAAAGTCGGCCATGTCGATAGCTTGACAACGACCAGTTCGGATGTCGGGTCTATATAAATAAATTGACCGAACACACCGCGGGCTGAATAGACGCCCCGCTTGCCATCGACGACCCACCATTGATTACTGTAGCCGGCATTCGGATAGCGCTTGGCAAAATCGGCGTATTGAACGCCAAAGGCCGCAGTATCGCCATGGCCACAGCCCTTGACCCAATCGGCGTTGGCGATTTGTTGGCCGTTGACGATGCCGCCATCGAGATACATTTGGCCGAATCGACCCAAGTCACGCAAGGTGGCGCTGAAGCCACCATCGGCCAGGGCCGTGCCGACCCGGTCTACGGTGAAGTTGGCATCGTGCTCGGCCCCAATCCTCGACCAAATATCGGTGCCGATGAGCTCTGTCAGATGGGCGCCACCAACCCGTTCGCAAACCCAGGCAAGGACATCGGTGTCGATGGAGCGGTATTGAAAATACTGACCATGCGGACGCTCGCCTTTTAGCGACACAATCAAATCGTAGATGGTCCTGGGGTCGTTTTCATCCTTGAAGTCCTTCCAGCCCGATGCGCGGTCGAGGAAGCCAAAGTCGGCTTCGGGGTCGGTGTAATCCTCAACAAATTTGATCCCGGTTCGCATGTTAATAACGTGATCGATGGTCGCCTTGGCATAACCGCTGTCCTGCAGTTCAGGAAGGTAGGCAGTAACAAGAGCGCCCCTGTCGATCATCCCGCGCCCGATGAGAATGCCGACAAGTGTGCCGACAACGGATTTGGATACCGACTGGGCGAGATGCAGCGTCTCCGGCTTCATCCCGTTAAAATACTCTTCACAGACGATCTTGCCTTTATGAAGCACCAGCAATCCATCGGTTTCTGTGGTCTTGAGGACCTCGCGCACGTTTGTTGCGCTACCGTCGATGCGGGTCAATGCGACGGTGTTTAAATCACACAATTCCTTGTCGAATTTTCGCACCGGTCCATCACCCCGCAAGACAGGTGCCACCGGCATGAACTCACTCATGTTCAAAAACGACCGTCTATTAAATGGTGGCGTGTCCCAATTGGCGAGGGTGATCGATCCAGTATTCACGTCGTTGTCTCCGATAGAATGGGATTGTGACAGGCGCTGAAGCGGTTATCTTCGTCGGCGCTGGGGTTGAGTTCAGGCACCGTTGTCGTGCACATATCCAGGGCATGCTTGCAACGCGGATTGAACGGACAACCGGGCGGTGGGTTAAGTGGGCTTGGAACCTCACCAGAAAGCACCACCAACTGATCGCGCCGGGTTGGGTCGGGGACCGGAACGGAATCAAGCAAAGCCCGTGTATAGGGATGTTTCGGCGCTTCCAGGACTTGCCGGGCGGGGCCAGCCTCGACGATGCGGCCCAGATACATGACCAGTATCTTGTCGGCGATATGTTCGACCACGGCCAGGTCATGGGAAATAAACAAATAGCTGACATTGCGGCGGTCCTGAATTTCCCCCAGCAAGTTAAGGATTTGCGCCTGCACAGAAACGTCGAGGGCCGCCGTCGGTTCATCGAGAACCATGAGTGTCGGTTCCAACGCCAAGGCCCTGGCGATGGCGATGCGTTGTCTTTGACCACCGGAAAATTCATGGGGGTAACGCTTCAGGTGTTCCGGCCCCAATCCCACGTCGGCCAAATGCTCGCTTACCCGATCGGCCAATGCCTGACCACGAAGTCCCGCCGACGTGCGCAGCGGTTCACCGACAATATCGACAACCCGCATTTTTGGATTGAGCGAAGAATAGGGGTTCTGGAAGACGAAGCCGATGTTCTTCCTCAGTTCATTAATGCTATTGCGTCCGGCGTCGGATAAATCGTTGCCGTTGAAAATGACCGTTCCTGAATCCGGATCCAGCAATCGGATAAGGCTCAAGGCGACGGTGCTTTTGCCGCATCCGGATTCGCCGACCAGGGCCACGGTTTCACCGGAATTGACCTCAAAGGAAACGCCATCGACGGCACGCACAATCCCGCGTGACGTGGTGAAGCTTTTACGAAGATCGGTGACCCGCATGAGTTGTTCCATCACCCGGCCTCCTGCGTGTTCAGATCGACAAGTTGCCCGTCGCCCAAGGCGTGGTGACAGGCGACTGTCGAACCCTTGCGCGGCGAGCGGATATCAGGATCCTGGCTGCGACAGATATCGCTGGCCGCCTCGCAACGGGGATGGAACGCACATCCGCTTGGCGGATTGGCCATATCCGGGACTTGCCCCAGGATCGCCGGAAGCGCATCAAGCGGCTTACCCAATCTGGGAACGGTGGCCAAAAGCTTCTGCGTGTAGGGATGACGCGGATCGCTATAAAGCGTTTCCACGTCCGCCGTCTCAACGATACGCCCGGCGTACATAACCGCGACCCGCTGACAAAGTGTTGCGACGACGCCAAGGTCATGGGTAATGAACAGGATCGTCAAGCCACGCTCGCTGGCAAGTTCGCGCAACAAAGCAAGGATTTGCGCCTGGATTGTCACATCAAGTGCCGTCGTCGGCTCATCGGCAATCAGAAGTTTCGGCTCGCAGGCCAGGGCCAGGGCGATCATCACCCGTTGAATTTGCCCGCCCGACATTTGATGCGGGTATTTATCAATGGCGAATTCCGGGTCTGGCATGTGTACGGCGCGTAAACCCTCAACGGCCGCTTGTATGGCAGCGCCATTGTTCAGCGGCCGGTGGCAGCGAATCACGTCTCGCATTTGACGACCGACTGTAAAAAACGGATTGAGCGCTTTCATGGGATTTTGAAAGATCATCGCCGCTTCACCGCCGCGTAGGTGGGCGAGTTCCTTCTCGGTGCGGCCAATGACTTCCCGGCCCGACACCTTGACCGAACCCGAGACCACACCGGGAGACGGGACCAAACCCAGGCAGGCTGAGGCGGTCATCGATTTACCCGAACCGGATTCACCGACCAGACCAACCAACTCGCCACGATTGAGTGTCAGATCAACCCCGCGAACCGCCTGCACATTTCGCATCAGACCGGGAAACTCGATACTGAGTCCTTGAATATTGAGAACTTGCTCGCTCATTCGCTTGTTCCATGTTTTGGATCAAGCACGTCGCGCAAACCATCGCCAACCAGATTGACCGCGAGCACCGTGATAAAGATGGCAAAGCCCGGGCACATCGCCGTCCACCAATGTTCCAGGAATTGCGTGCGCGCGGTGGCCGCCATCAGGCCCCATTCGATGGTCGGTGGCCGGGCCCCAAGTCCAATAAAGCTGAGAGACGCGGCCATTAAAATTGTAAAGCCAAAATCCATCGATCCCTGGACGATGATCGGCGTCAGGGAATTGGGCGTGATGTGGCGCAGCATGACTTTGGTATGGCTGACCCCCATGGCCCGTGCGGCGTCGACGTACAACTCCTTGCGAACCCGCATGACGCCGCCGCGCATGATCCGCGCATACCAGGGGAACCATGAAACAGCGATGGCAATCATGGCGTTGGTTAGGCCCGGGCCGAGTGCGGCAACAATGGTTATCGGCAACAACAGTGGCGGAAAGGCCAGAAAGACATCGGAAACGCGCATTAACGCCGTATCTATCTTGCCGCCGAAATATCCGGCGACCAGGCCAATCGGGGCGCCGAGCAAAATGGCGAACAGGGTGACGAAGGCGCCAATAGACAGCGATGTGCGCCCGCCATGGAGTACCCGTGAGAAAATATCACGACCGAACTTGTCGGTTCCCATGATGTGTTCAAAACTGGGGGCTTGCAGTTTTTGCGAGAAGGCAATTTTGGTCGGCGAATATGGTGCGATCCACTCGGCGAAAATTGTAGCGAAAAGGATCAGCAGAAACACCGCGCTACCAATGACGAACAATTTGTTTTCAGAGGCAAAGGCGCGTGTGCGCAAACCCCATCCGGCACGCAGCAAAACCGCTTCTGGGGTTGTTAATGTTTCGCTCATTGTGTCCGCAGCCTCGGGTCGACGACGAAATACAACAGGTCGACAATCAGGTTGATGGTCAGGTAAGCGGTGGCCAGAAACAGGGTCGCCCCGATAACGGCGGGAAAGTCGTTCTGAACAATTGACAGAACCAGAAAGCCGCCAAGCCCCGGCCAATCGAAAACGAATTCGACGACAACGGCGCCACCCAGTAAATAGCCGTAAGCCAGCCCGATCACGGTCAACATGGGAATCAGCGTCGCTTTCAGGGCGTATCTGTAGTAGATCGCCCGGCGTGGCAATCCGTATGCGAAGGCGGTGCGAATGAACTCTTCACTCAACACTTCGACCATCAGGTTTCTGGTGATGCGGGTGACCGTGGCAAGGGTCACGATGACCAGTGTCATCACCGGCAGTAAAACGTGGCTCAACGCATTCTTGAAGGCGCCCCACTCACCCGCCAGCAACGTATCGATCAGAAACAGGCCGGTAATTTGTGCGAACGGGTCATCCAATAATATCTCGGGGTCAATGCGACCTTGCAAAGGCAGCACGTCCAATTGGCCATAAAAGACAATTTGTAAAATCATCGCCAACATGAAGCCCGGTATGGCGACACCGCCGACGGCACCGGCCCGGGCGATGTTGTCGAGCCAGGAATTTTGTTTCACCGCCGATAGAACTCCTATCGGGATGCCAATCAGAATGACGATGACAATGGCGAGGGTGGTAAGTTCGAGTGTCGCCCCCATGCGGTTGCGAATCTCAACGAGAACCGGCTGATGGGTGCGCAGGCTATCACCGAAGTTACCTTGTGCTATTTGCCCCATATAAAGCGCATATTGAACGATCAGGGGTTTATTAAGGCCCATTTTCTCTTCGGCCATTTCCACCTGTTCGGCTGTTGGGCGGTCGCCCAGCATCAGGTTCACCGGCGAGGCAGGAAGCACGCGGCTCAAAAAGAAAGTAATGGTCAGCACCCCAAACAGGATACCGATCATCAAAATCAATCTGTGCGCCACATATTTAATCATGGGGTTCCTCGCTAAACGGGGCGGACGTTAACCCGCCCCGCTTTTGCTACGAGATTTAAGCAACCAGCGTCTGGTTGCCGTTTGGTTTATTTGCGCAAATCGTAGATGAACAATGTCTCATAGGCAGGATTGAATTGTGTTTTCATGCCTTTAAGCTTGTCGTTGTGCGCGTAGTAACGGTCCACGTCGGCGAAGTAGATCGCAGGATGATCCTTCATCAGGATGTCCTGGGCTTCGATGTACTTGGCAGCCGATGACTTGACGTCGACACCCTCGGCAGCAATCGCCGCGTCCAGCGTCGCATCGAACTTGGGATTGGCGTAATACGACAGATTGAACAACGCCTTTTTCTCGGTCCGATACTGGGCATAGAGCCAATCCTGAGGCGTCGCGTAAGCCGGCCACCAGGTCATCGACTGGATATTGGCGGATGTTTCCAGTTTCTTCGATTTACCCCAGATCGTACCCCAGTCACCCGGAATAAGTTCGACCTGAACGCCGACTTCGCCAGCCGTCGCCTGGAACAGTTCGATGGTGTTGGCATAGGCGCCGACACTGCCGATGTACATGGCGGAGACTTTCCAGTCCTTTTTCGGAATACCGGATTCAGCGAGCAGCTTTTTGGCCAGTGCCGGATCGAATTTTGGCAGGTCGTACTTGCCATGACCCCACATGGATTTCGGCAGTGGTCCGACCGGAGCCGAGCCGACACCGAACATGATGTCCTTGAGTACCGATTCGTAGTCCCACAAATGGGTCAACGCTTCGCGGAACTTGGCATTGTCAGTCGGGTACTTCTTGAAATTAAAGAGGTACATGCTGTTACGCCAGGATGTCCCCTGGGTAACGCTGACGTTCTTAAATGCATCGACCGATTTTAGCTGATCGGTCGGGACGGAGGTAATATCGCCTTCACCCGACTTGACCATCTGGATACGGGTTGCCCCTTCGGAAACTGTCGGGATGATCACGCGGTCGATCTGACCGTCTTTCCAGCCACCCCAATAGTCGTCGAATTTTTCCAGGACGATCTGAACGCCCGGATCAACCTTGACGAACTTGTAGGGTCCGGTGCCGTAGCCCTGGCCCTTCTGCATCCAGTCGTGGCCCTTGTCGAGCGTGCTTGGTGAAATGATGTAACTGCCATACTGACCGCTGGCAACGAGATCCAAAGCGATTGGACTTTTGAACTTGAAGACGATGGTGTGAGAGGAAGGAGTCTCGGTCGCAGTCAGACCGCCCCACAGAAATGTCGCGCCACGGCCTTCTTTCTTTGCCCACTCAACCGATTTCTTGACGGTTGCGGCATTCATTTCAGCGCCGTCGTGGAATTTAACACCTTTGCGCAACTGGAAGGTCCAGGTCTTGCCGCCATCGGATTTTTCCCAGGACGTCGCCAGACGTGGCAAAACTTTGCCATCCACATAGAACGTCAGGGTTTCATAGATATTTCCCAGAACATATGTTTCTTCCGAGTAGGTCGCCGCCGGATCCCAATCTTTAAAACTGTAACGGACCGGCCAGTTCAACGTATTGTCGGCGGCGGACACTTGTCCGGCACCCAATACACTTGCAGTAGTGGCGGCAAACAGTCCCACCATAACCAGTTTCTTGAAATTCATTGCTTCTCTCCTGTTAAACGGGCCCGCGCCCGAATTCGTTTTATAAAGAATTGCGGGGCAGTTATTTTTCCCCCTGTGGTATCTGAGCACGCCCGCGATACGGTTGTGCGTAGCGATATAGTGGGGCATCGGATTGTCGACAACAATTGCGCAACTTAACCGACTCTGATGCAAAACGACGCTTAACAGCGTCTAGTCGCGTCACATTTAAAGGATCGGTGCCGTGATATTGAAATCCGTCGGTGACGGGGGAACAAGCAGACGCGCCTTGACGTTTTCCGAGATTTCATCACTGTCCGCCGGTAGAAATCCGCATTCCCTTAGGGCCGCTCTAAGATCAGGCGTCTCGCCCATGCGCTCAAAGACAATCTGCGAGCTGAAGGGCATGCGGAAATTCCCCCCTGACATGCCAAGAACCAATCCGTTCAAATGATCGACCGGGTTTCGAAACGATGGGTACATGGCCGTGTAAATATAGCCTCTTCGATTTAAATATTCGTTCTCAATAATATAAATAATTTGCGAAGATATAAAACAAAAACCGTTGTATTTATTTATTGATGACGAAGATTTAGTGTCAGATTTTGTGCTAATCCATCTTTTTCAAATATTCTGGTTATTGATTTTAAGACATGTTCAGGCCTGGACGGGGTCACGATGTAAACGAAATAATAGCCAAAATATTTGCGTAACTCTGCCGTCGAATCCGGGAAGAATGCCGGCAGACCACCTTCCGGCGCGGGCTTTTCAGCGCCGCTTGCCGAGGGCTTTTTGAATATCTGAAGGAAAACTTCGTGAGGTTCATATATTTCGCCTTCATCGACGCCAAAAAAAGCGCAGATTTTGCGAAGATTATAGGATGACGGCGACGACTGGCCGCCAAGGTATTTATTGAACTGCTGTCGATTGATTTCGAGTCGCCGACAGACATCGGCGATGGATTTGTAATGTCCGCACAAAAATTTCAAGTTTGATCTGAAATTCTCAGTTGCCTCAGTTGCCATGGCCCCCGCCCCAGCCCCGATGGGGCGGTCAAATTTAGCGATATCCCCGTGATTTCAAAATCATAGTCTGCTGGCTGACCTGACGCAAGCTGACGCTGTCAGCGCCGCCGGTTGGCGTCTATCCAATTAGGTCACAGAGAATGTCGCAAATGAATTGTCCAGGTTGTTGCCTTTTCGAACATGAAGTTCTTGCGTCGATAAATTCATAACGATCGTGGCGACGGTGCCAACGTTCTGCAGGACATCATCGGCAACATACTGACGATGAATGGGAAACTGGTCGTGTGTACGATCTGAAAGAATATCGATCATTGAGGTGACGGTGTGCTCGCGTATCTGGGACAAGCCTTCGCTCGCGGTTTTCAGGCGGGCCCGGGAATTGAAAAATAACGGGTCGTCAGCGTCATTGATCTCGCGGCCCAGGTAATGGTTGGTGTGGACGAAGTTTCCCTCAAACGCGTTCGGCTGAAACGTCTCGTCGTCGGCAAATTCTGTTGCAAAACAGGCACCCATACCGTCGGCGACGATGACGTTGCTGGACTTGCCCGTCGCCGCCCGCGCGATCACAGCGATGGCTTCGGCTATCGACTTACAGTCCAGGATCGCCCGTAGCATAACGTGAATGGGGAGGCCGCCCAGATGGCGCTTCAGCGTCAATATATTCAGGCAAACACCCAGTCCGGCGCTGTTTATACCAATTTTACCGATGATGCCGGGTTCGCCAAACATACGGATCACATGACCGTCTGGTCGACTGATGCGCATCACTGCGCAAAGCGCTTCAAGTGGTTTTCCCCAATCCCAGGTCTGGCCCAAAATGGGGCGCTGCGAAAAACACATGGATGTGCATTCGTTGACGGAGGTTTGGCCTTTCAGGGCGAAGATCTCGGTCCGCGCATTCAAGGCCACGATCGATAACAGGTCCTGGCCGGAACCATCGGCGATGCCTTTGATCTCGTCAATATAATCCGCGTTGAATGCTGCGATGACATTGTGAAAGTGGCTTGCCTGTTCGAACACCTCGGCTTCGGGCATTTTGAAGATGTCCCGATAAAAGCTGAGCGCCTCGGCAATTTCATCACGCATCTGCTCGCCATGCATGACGCCCCGTTCATGGGCGGTCCCGGCAATATCGATTTCCCTGAATTTCGGCATGACGGAATATTCCCTTAGTCGGCCGGTTTTTGTTAAGAGGTATAAACGAATAGACCTTGTCGATATCTAACTAAAGTAAATTGCCGCTAACGTCCTTTTTGATGTCCGGTTTGAGGGAGTGGAACGGGCTCGAATCAATGCCCGTCAAAACTTCCCCTCGTGCCCCGAAGCTAGGCTCACTTGACCAACATCGCGCAAAAAACCTGGCTAAGCTCAGATCAACAATTACCGCCACTTTGGGAGTTGAGCCGACGATAGAAGT
>CBFDEA010000013.1:0-11687 GCA_965603695.1 uncultured Rhodospirillaceae bacterium
CCAGCGCGGGTGGTCGGGTTGTCAATGTGTTCGGGGCCAGCCGCCACGGACGCTTGCAGCAGTGGCAGGTAACCGGCATTCGATTGCCTGACACCCTGTTCAGCAGACTGCACCGAAGATTTGCCAGCCTTGACCAGTGGATGCAGATAAATGAAGTCGGCCAGTTCACTTTCAAGGGAGGCAGCCAAGACTTTAATCGGCGCAAGCAAAACAGAACCCGCTAACGAAGCAAGAAATAAAATCTTGATTGTGGCGGAACCGTTGGTAACCGTCACAGGAGGGGGCTCCTTGTTGAAATGCGTCGAAATTTAAAAATGTACGTCATGGCCCAGCTATCAAAGGTGATAGGGCGTATTTGCCCAGAACCCTTATCCTCAAAGAGAATTGCATACGAAATTTAAGCTAGGCGGATGGTAAAGGGAGGGCAATTGGGCAGGTTGTGGATAACCTCACAAATCTGTTGGTAACTCGGAATAACTGTGGATTACCTGTGGATAAGCTTGACTGATGTTGCCCTGTAAAAGAACGGCAACAAGCTGCGGTCGTAAGGTTGCTGAAAGAAGTGGCCCTATATCTGGTGATTTTTTTTGAAGAAATAGGCCTTATTTAGTAGAGTGCAAGAGAATCAGCTGGGATTCTGACGCAGGCATGAATTTTTATTTGATTTCACCGTGAATGTCACATTCAACGGTGAGGGGTAGCTGGCCGGTCATGAAAAAGGCGTTTGCAACGGCGGCTCTGCTTTCTTTATTGCCTTGGGGCATAAGCAGCGTGACTATTCCCTCTGCCGAGGCGGCTGATGTTGTCTGTGTTGACCGGGTAAAATTCATCGAGCAACTTAAATTGCGTTACGGTGAACGCCCGGTATCCAGGGGCATTAATTTCAATGGCGTGTTGGTCGAAGTCTTCGCCTCCCAAGAGGGCCATTTCACCATCCTGGCGACCCGACCAGACGGCGTCAGTTGCCTGATCGCCAGCGGTGAAAACTGGCAAGATACGCCGCTCCTGAAAGCGGAAATCGGTATTTAGGTTTTTCCGTAACCGCCGCCGCCGGGTGTTTCAATAACGAAAACATCGCCGGCTTCGGCCTCGACCTGTCCGGTCTCCTTTAATGAAACGACGCTGCCGTCTGCCCGTTCAAGTCGATTTGTCCCGCACGCACCGGGCTGCCCGCCCGCCATGCCGTAGGGTGGAATACGGCGATGCCCGGACAGGATCGCCGCCGTCATCGGCTCCAGGAATCGCAGGCGCCTGATCGCACCGTCGCCACCCGGGTGGGTGCCTTTGCCACCACTGCCGCGCCGGATGGAAAAGTCTTCCAGCAGCACCGGAAAACGCCATTCCAGCACTTCCGGATCGGTCAGGCGGGAATTGGTCATATGGGTATGGACGGCGTCGGTGCCGTCAAAGTCCGGACCGCCTCCGGTGCCGCCGCAAATTGTCTCGTAGTACTGATGGCGGTCGTTACCGAAGGTCAGGTTGTTCATGGTGCCCTGGGCCGCGGCCATCACCGCCAAAGCCCCGTACAGGGTATCGACGACGGCCTGGCTGGTCTCCACATTGCCGGCGACAACGGCGGCCGGATAGCTCGGTTTAAGCATGCAGCCATCGGGGACGATAAGCTCTATCGGTTTCAGGCAGCCTTCGTTCATGGGAATGTCGTCATCGACCAGGGTCCGGAAAACGTAAAGCACGGCGGCCCGCGTCACCGATAGCGGGGCGTTGAAATTGGTCTCTTGCTGGGCCGATGTGCCAGTAAAATCGACACGCGCACGACGTTTCTTTTTGTCGATGGATATGGCCACCTTGATTTCGGCACCGCTGTCCATTTCATAGGTGAAAGCGCCGTCGTTCATGACATCGAGAACCCGGCGAACGGATTCTTCGGCATTGTCCTGGACATGGGCCATATAGGCCTGGACCACGCCAAGCCCGAAATGCGCGACCATGCGGTTCAGTTCCATGACGCCTTTTTCATTGGCCGCAACCTGGGCCATCAGGTCGGCCATGTTCTGGTCCGGGTTGCGCGCCGGGTAGCGACCGGATGCCAGCAGGTCGCGCATTTCCTGCTCGCGGAAGCGGCCTTGCTCGACCAACAGGAAATTGTCGATGAGCACGCCTTCTTCCTCGACGCTGGTGCTGTCGGGCGGCATCGATCCCGGCGTGACACCGCCAATGTCGGCGTGATGGCCGCGCGAGGCGACGAAAAACAGGATCTCCGTGCCGTCGTCGTCGAACATCGGCGTGATCAGGGTGACGTCGGGCAGGTGGGTGCCGCCGTTGTACGGGGCGTTAAGGGCGCAGACATCGCCGGGCTTCATGGCGGCGCCGCGTTCGCGAATGACGGTCTCGACACTTTCACCCATGGAGCCTAAGTGAACCGGCATGTGCGGGGCGTTGGCGACGAGGCCGCCGTTGCAGTCGAAAATGGCACAGGAGAAATCAAGGCGCTCCTTGATGTTGACCGAATAGGCAGTGTTGGCGAGTACCGCGCCCATCTGTTCGGCGATCGACATGAACAGGTTGTTGAAGATTTCCAGCATCACCGGATCGGCACCTTCGCCCCCGTCCATGCCGGTGCCGATGGCGTGGGCCGTCTTGCGCGGCACGGCGCGACGCAGGATCAACTGACCCTGGGCCGCCGTTTCGGCCCGCCATTCAGGCTCGACGATGGTTGTCCCGGTTTTCTCAATAATGATTGCCGGGCCGTTGATCTGGCAACCGGGCAGCATCTTCTCGCGATCATAAACCGGTGCCGGGTGGCTTTGCTGGCCGCTGACGAACGTCGTCATTTCCAGTTGTGGCGGCGGTGGCGCACTGGTTTGCACGTCTCCCCCAGCGCCTGCGCCGGGACGATCCGTTGCGCCGATGGCCTCGACAGAAATGGTTTCAACGACCAGTCCACGCCCCGGCATGACGAAACCGAAGCGCTGGCGGTGGGCGGCCTCGAAGGCTGCGGCCATTTCCCGGACGGACCGATAATCGACGATCAGGGAAGTGTCGGTGCCGTCGTAGCGAATATGGGCTTTGCGGACGACGTTGATGGCGTCGCGGGCAACGCCCTGGCTTTCGATTTCCAGGACGACGGCGCTTTCCATCTCAGTCAGCGCCGCGACCTGTGATTCCAGCCCCGCGTCGTTGAGCGGTGCTTCGGACGAGCGTTCGCGCATGGCCCGCATTTCGGCCAGGCCCATGCCGTAGGCGGACAACACCCCGGCCAGTGGATGAATGAACACGGTGCTCATGCCCAGCGCGTCGGCGACCAGACAGGCGTGTTGACCGCCGGCACCACCGAAGCAGTTCAGGGCGTATTCGGTAATGTCGTAACCGCGCTGCACGGAAATCTGCTTGATTGCGTTGGCCATGTTCTCGACGGCGATCATCAGGAAGCCCTCGGCGACTTGTTGCGGGCTTCGCTTGTCGCCGCTGGCCGCTTCTATTTCGGTGGCCAGGGACGTGAAGGCCTCTTCGACGGCATTAAAATCGAGCGCTTCATTGGCGCCCGGTCCGAACACATGGGGGAAAAATTTGGGTTGAATTTTGCCGAGCATGACATTGCAATCGGTGACCGCCAACGGCCCGCTACGACGGTAACTGGCAGGCCCCGGCATGGCCCCGGCGGAATCCGGACCGACCCGGTAGCGGGCCCCATCGAAATGCAAGATAGAGCCGCCGCCCGCGGCAACGGTGTGGATGCTCATCATCGGCGCGCGCATGCGAATACCGGCGACTTGTGTTTCGAAGGCGCGCTCGAATGCGCCATCATAATGCGAGACATCCGTCGAGGTGCCACCCATATCGAAGCCGATGACTTTGTTGAAACCGGCCTCGCCAGCGGTTCGGACCATGCCGACGACACCGCCGGCGGGGCCTGAAAGAATGCTGTCCTTGCCCTGGAACAGGCGGGCGTCGGTCAGGCCGCCATTGGACTGCATGAACATCAGCCGGGTGTCGCCCAATTCACCGGCGACCCGGTCGACATATCGCCTGAGGATCGGTGACAGGTAGGCATCGACGACGGTGGTATCGCCCCTGGAGACCAGCTTGATCAGCGGCGAAACCTGGTGGGAGACGGAGACCTGGGTGAAGCCGATCTCGCGGGCCATGGCGGCGACCACTTTCTCATGATCGGCAAACCGGTAGCCGTGCATCAGGACAATGGCGGCGGAGCGTAGGCCATCCTTAAAGGCGCTGGTCAGATCGGCACGTACAGCCTCGACATCCAAAGCGCTCAGCACGTCACCGTCCGCACTTATGCGTTCGCTGACTTCGATAACCTGGGCGTAGAGCATTTCCGGCAACTGGATATGGCGATCGAACAAGCGTGGCCGGTTCTGATAGCCGATGCGCAAGGCGTCCTTGAAGCCTTGCGTTATGACCAACACCACGGGCTCTCCTTTTCGTTCAAGCAGGGCGTTGGTGGCCACCGTGGTGCCCATCTTGACCGCTTCGATCGCCGTGCCGGGGATCGCCTCGCCGACGCTTAGGCCGAGCAGGTTGCGAATGCCTTCAAGGGCCGCGTCGGCGTAGCGTTCGGGGTTTTCCGATAATAATTTATGGCAAATGACGGCACCGTCGGGACTGCGCCCGACGACATCGGTAAATGTGCCGCCCCGGTCGATCCAGAACTGCCATTTGTTATCGTCGGGGCTCGAATTCGAAAGAGGGGGCACAGCATCAATCCTTGCAGTCGCGTTCGTCAGGCAATAAACAATTACATAACGTTGACAAATCGTCAACAAATCAATAATGTTTCCTTTCTATCGAAATTAACAAGTGCTTCCAGGGAGTAAAATCATGCGTTTAATAAATAAGGCGATACAAGCCGGGGCGATTGTCGGCACGTTGGGGCTGGTCACAGCGGCGCAGGCTGCGTCATGGGATATGCCGACTCCGTATTCGGATAAAATTTTCCACACCGCCAATATCATCGAATTTGCCAAGGACGTCGAAGCGGCGACAAGCGGCGCAATGAAGATCAAAGTTCATTCCGCCGGCTCACTGTTCAAGCATCCGGAAATCAAAAATGCCGTGCGCGGTGGTCAGGTTCCAATCGGCGAATTCTTTCTGTCCAGGTTGAGCAATGAGAACGCCGCTTTCGGTGCCGATTCGCAGCCGTTCCTGGCGACCAACTACACAGAGGCGGCGAAGTTGTGGGCGGCGCAAAAGCCGGTCGTTTCCAAGCTCCTCGATGAACAAGGCCTGATGGCGCTGTTCTCCGTTCCGTGGCCCGGTCAAAGCCTTTATTCCAAGAAGCCGATTAATGCCGTCGGCGATCTTAAGGGCCTAAAGTTCCGCGCCTATAACGCGACACTGGAAACCTTCGCCAAGATGGCCGGTGCCGCCCCGACCCAGGTCGAAAGCCCGGACATTCCGCAAGCCTTCGCCACCGGTCGCGTTGAAGCCATGATCACATCGCCATCGACGGGCGTCAGTTCCAAGGCGTGGGATTTTGTCTCACAATTCACCGACATTCAGGCTTGGCTTCCCAAGAATATCGTCGTCGTCAACAAGAAGGCCTTCCGCAAACTCGACAAGGGCGTTCAGGACGCCATTATGGCAGCCGCCGCCAAGGCCGAGAAACGTGGCTGGGACATGAGCCGCAAGGAAACTGATGATAAGATTGAAACCTTGAAGGCTAACGGCATGGCCATCGTCATGCCATCGGCCGCACTGATGGGTGGCCTTAAGGGCATCGGTGCCAAGATGCTGAGCGACTGGAAAGTCAGCTCGGGAGCCGATGGAGCGGCGATCCTGAAAGCTTACGCTCACTGATAAAAAACATGATAAAGGCGGTGTTTCGGATTGAAGCACCGCCTTCATTTTCTTGAAAAAGTCATGGGGGACAAACGGATGCGGCGGTCTTTGGATTTGTTGTACCGGAGCAGCGGCTGGGCGGCGGCGTTGTTTATTTTGTCCATTTGCCTTCTCATCATGGCCCAGGTGGCGCTTAATCTGGTCGATAAAATCGCCTCGCAGTTTGTCGGCGAAGCAATTGGTCTGACAATCCCGTCCTACGCCGATTTTACCGGCTTCTTCCTTGCCGCAGCCTCGTTCCTGGCCCTCGCCCATACCTTGCGCGAAGGCGGCCATATCCGGGTTTCCCTGGTCATTCAAAATTTGCCGCCGCGCCTGCGTCACTGGGTCGAAATCTGGTGTGTCACTCTGGCCGGGGCCGTGACGTTATTTTTCACCTTCTATACCGCGTCACTTACCTATGAATCCTTCGTCTATAACGATTTGTCGCCGGGCATGGTGGCGGTGCCGATCTGGATTCCGCAAAGCGCCATGTTGTTCGGTCTTGCCGTCCTGTCCATCGCCTTGCTAGACGAGTTGGTTTGTTTGCTGCTGGGCCATAAGGCCAGTTATGAAGGCAAAGGGGAAAACCTGCTAGATGACGAGGGGGCGCAATCATGAACGAGATCGCCCTGACCGTCTTCCTGCTGGCACTGCTGTTTATCCTGCTCGGCTCGGGTATTTGGGTCGCTTTCTCCCTGACCATGGTCGGCCTGATCGGCATGTTCCTGTTTACCGAGGCCCCGGTCGGCGACGTCATGGCGACGACGATCTGGGGGTCCAGCAATTCATGGGCCCTGGCGGCGTTGCCGTTGTTTATCTGGATGGGTGAAATCCTGTTCCGCTCGCGTTTATCCGAAGACATGTTCCGCGGCCTGGCGCCATGGATGAAGCACCTTCCGGGGCGACTGCTGCACGTCAATATATTCGGCTGCGGCATTTTCGCCGCAGTCTCCGGATCGTCGGCGGCGACGGCGGCGACCATTGGCAAGCTGTCGATCCCGGAGCTGTCGCGACGCGGCTATCCTGAAAAAATGATTATTGGGACGCTGGCAGGTTCGGCGACCCTGGGACTTTTGATCCCGCCCTCGATCATTCTGATTGTCTACGGCGTGGCAACGGAGCAATCGATCGCCCGCTTGTTCATCGCCGGGGTGCTGCCGGGGTTGTTGCTGGTGTCCTTGTTCGTCGGCTTCGTTATTGTCTGGTCGTTGTTTAACAAGGAGGCCATTCCCGAGGAACCAGAAACCCTGCCGTTTACCGAGAAGCTCTATCGTTCGCGCCGGTTGATTCCGGTTCTGTTGCTGATTTTGGGGGTCATCGGCTCGATCTATTCAGGCATCGCCTCGCCGACCGATGCCGCCGCCGTCGGCGTTGTCCTGGCCTTGGTGTTGTCGTGGTCGATGGGGACGTTGAGCCGGCAAACCTTTATTGATGGCTTGATGGGGGCGACGCGGACATCCTGTATGATCGCTTTCATCCTGGCCGGTGCGTCGTTTCTGACGGTCGCCATGGGCTTTACTGGAATTCCAAAACTGTTGGCCCTGTGTATCGGTTCGCTGGGCCTGTCCCATTACGGTCTGCTTGCGGCACTGACGGTGTTCTTCGTTATTCTCGGTTGTTTCCTCGACGGCATATCGGTGGTCGTGCTGACCACGTCGGTGATCATGCCGCTGGTCGAACAGGCCGGGATCGATCCATTGTGGTTCGGCATCTACATCGTTATCGTCGTCGAGATGTCGCAAATTACACCCCCTGTCGGTTTCAACCTGTTTGTCCTGCAAGTGTTGACGGGGCGAAATATTCTCAACATCGCCAAGGCGGCATTGCCGTTTTTCCTGTTGATGTTCGTCGCCCTGGCGCTGATTGTCGGGTTCCCTTCAATTGTCACCTACCTTCCCAATCAAATGTAAAATGACAGGAGCCCTTGATGCCAAAAAAGTCGCCCCCCACCAGCGCAGATAACGCCAGCCATGGCGTGGCATTGATCGTTTCATCGGAGCATCTGGCGACCGAGGACGGCTGGCAATTCAGCGAGTTCGAATATGGCATGATCATCGCTTACAACGCCTTCAGCCGCTGGATGACCCGTTGCATGAATGCCGTCGGTTATCAGGATTTCAATCCACTGGACGTCCTGGTGCTGCATAATGTCAATCACCGCAAGCGGGCGAAACGGCTTGTCGACGTGGCTTTCGTGTTGAATGTCGAGGATCAGCACACGGTTAATTACTCATTGAAAAAATTGACCAAGGCGGGACTGATCAAAGGTGAAAAGCGGGGCAAGGAAATATTCTATTCGACGACGAAAGCCGGAAAGGACGCCTGTACCGAATACGGACGTCTGCGTGAGCTGTGCCTGATCAGTCCGGCGACATCGAGCAACGTCGATAAGGAGGAAATAAGCCGCACCGCAAAAGTCCTGCGCAATGCCTCCGGACTCTACGGTCAGGCATCGCGCGCCGCGGCGTCTCTTTGATTAACCGGTTTCTCAGCCGTCACGCGACGGTTTTTCTGGCCGTGAGCCTATTCATCGGCCTGATATTTCCTGACTTGTCAAAACTGCTGCGGCCCTTGCTGGCGCCTTCCGTGGTGGCGTTGCTGTTTCTTTCATTGCTGCAGATCGATTGGCAGCGGGTCTTTTATTTTGTTCGTCGCCCCTTGTTGTTGGGATCTGCGATGCTCTGGCTGTTGGTTGTTTCGCCGATTGTCATGTGGCTGGTTGTCGATGCGACAAGCTTGCCCATCGGCATCAAGGTGGCGCTGGTGCTGATGGCCGCGGCACCGCCGACGCTATCCTCCCCGGCGCTATCGCAGATGATCGGTCTCGATGGCGCGTTGTCTCTGGCCATGCTTGGCCTGGCGATCATTATTATGCCGTTTCTGTTGCCGCCGCTGAGCATCGAATTTCTCGATTTGCAATTGTCCATGGGGACGTTTGAGTTGATGACCCGTTTAGGGGTGATGATCGGCGGCTGTCTGCTGGCGATTATTGTAAGCAGGTGGATTTTCGGCAAGGCCCGGATTGATGCCCACGCAGCCTCAATCAGTTCCGCCGCTTTGCTGGCCCTGATCATCTTCGCCATCGCCATTATGGACGGCGTCGCGGCAACCTTCATGGACGATCCAGGCCACGCCCTGATGATCGCCGGCGTGGCCTTCGCCGCCAACATCGGCTTTCAGATTATCGCAGCCGTTTTGTTTTTTGCCAGCGGTCGTAAAATCGCATTGAGCGTCGGCTTCTCGTGCGGCAACCGCAACATGGGCATTTTGTTGCCGGCCCTGCCCGCAGCCATTTGGCCGGACACCCTGCTGTTTATCGCGGTCCTGCAATTCCCCATCTACATGCTGCCGTGGCTGCAGAAAAGACTGTATCTGCGCCACCTCGGGCGGGGCGTTATTTAAGCCCGCTCACGGCAATCCGCTTGATGATGTAGTCGCCGCCCCGGTTAGTGATGGCGATGCCGTCGAAGGGATCGCTGAAGCTGCGATCGGTGGTGCTGAAGACGGCTTTGCCGTCGATGGAGACGCTCATCAGGCCCCGGGTGTCGCGGCTCCAAAGGATGATGTGGGATTTTTGATCCTCAAGCGGTACCGACTTTGTCGATTGCTTGACCACGCTTGTGCCCTTTGCGGTAATCCTGAGCAAGGCCAGCGCGCCGCCGGGGGTGTAGGATAAACGGTAACCGGAATTCGTGTTTGTGCCTTGAAATGGTCCGATATCAATCTGCCCCTGGGGTTGCCAGGAACTGATCTCAAACTCAATGGAAAAGGCGTTGGCGATGGCCACGGTGCTGTGGATGGCGGCGACTTGCTGCTTGGCGGCGGCTTTTTGGGTGGGTTCGCTTTTGTTTTTCGTCGCCTGTTGCAAGACCGCACCAAAGATCGCCAGGGCCAGGTCCTTGCCGTCGGCTTTCTTGGTTGGCTGTTCGGCGGCGGCGGCACTTGCGGCGGTGATGGCGCTGCGCAGGCCCCAATCTTTCTCGATCCAGAAGCGGCCTTCGCTGACGTTCCACACAGGGTTGGCGGTGAAGTCGCCGTCGCTGAAGTCATCGCTGAGCACGGAAACCGGGCTGAGCACGGAAACGGGTTTGACTGCGGCGTAGCCTTGGGTCAGGGCGCGCAGATCGCGCAGGAAGACCGGATCGGCGGCGCGGGATTTTTCGGCCTCGTCAATCAGGGCGTTCAGCTTGTCGACAAGTTCCTGCGTCGTCCCGCCGCTGCCATCGGGATTGGACCAGGCGGAATACTTTTGCTGGGCGGACAGCGGCAGGCTGGCCAGCATCAGGATGATAAAAGCGAGGATAAAACGCATGTCAGAGCCCTTCAAATTTGTCCGGCGGTTGATGTTGGCAAGACTAGCACTTACATTCACTTTCATGAAAGCCCTTCGCCAAGCACTTTTGCTCATGCTCTCGGTGACCCTCGCCGCGGTCTCGCTGGTCTGGATGAAAGCATCCCTGGCCCATAGCAGCGGCAACGACTGGCGCACGGCGAGCCGGGAATCTGCCGGTATCGCGCCCGATCCAGCGACAACCAAAGAGGCCGTGGTGCAGGTCTACGCCGCCCGCGCCTGGAGTTGGCGCGGCGTCATGGGGGTGCATACGTGGATTTCCGTCAAATCCATGGACGCCGTAGAGTTCAGCGTATACGAGGTTATCGGCTGGCGTAGTTACCGGGGCCTTTCGGTGGTCTCGATTTCCAACCGACCGGCCGATGGTCGCTGGTTTGGTGCGACCCCGCGCCTGCTCGCCGATATCCGTGGCCCGGGCGTTGACGCGGTGATTGCGCGTATCGACGCTGCCGCAAAAAGCTATCCGTATGCCGATCAATACCGGGTCTGGCCCGGCCCCAATTCCAATACCTTTACGGCTTATGTGGCGCGCGCTGTCCCCGAGCTGAAACTCGACCTGCCGCCAACGGCGATCGGCAAGGATTATCTGACAGGCGACTCCCTGCTCGCCACCGCCCCCAGTGGCACCGGCTACCAGTTTTCCCTGTTTGGCCTGTTCGGCGTTCTCGCCGGCAGGGAAGAAGGATTGGAGGTCAATGTGCTGGGCCTGACGTTTGGCGTCGATCCCGCCGATCTGGCGCTCAAGCTACCGGCCATCGGACGCATCGGCCTTTAAACCCCCAGATGCTGGACGTGGATATCCGGGTTGGCGGCGAGTTCCGCCGAACTGCCGCTGAAGACGGCTTTTCCTTTAACCAGAATCAGACACTTGTCGGATACCGAGAGCAAGGCGTCAACGTCCTTGTCGACGAGGATCGTGGCGATGCCGGTTTCCTTGATCCGGCGCACCACCGCCCAGATTTCCTTACGGATCAGCGGTGCCAGTCCTTCCGTCGCTTCATCGAGCACCAACAGGTCGGGGTTGGTCATCAGCGCCCGACCGATGGCAAGCATTTGCTGCTCGCCGCCGGAAAGATGGTTGCCCATATTGCTTAAGCGTTCGGCCAGGCGCGGGAAGGTTTCCAGGACTTTCTCCAGGGTCCATTCCTGTGACCCGTCGCGGCCTGGTCTGGCCGTCATAATCAAATTTTCGGCGACACTCAAATTGGCAAAGATTTCCCGGCCTTCTGGAACCAGTCCCATCCCTAGGCGGGCGATGACGTGGGGGGCGGCACCGGTGACGACTTTTCCGGCGACCCGGACTGCGCCGCCACTCGGCGGGGTCAGGCCGAAGATCGAACGAATGGTCGTCGTTTTGCCCATGCCGTTACGGCCCATCAGGCTCAGGCATTCACCGCGCCCCACCGAAAAATCGATGCCGCGCAGGATGTGGCTGGCCCCGTAGTGGGTGTGCAGGTCGCTGACTTCGAGGATCGGGGCGTCTGAATTCATTCATCCTCTCCCGCGTCGTTGCCCAGATAGGCGTCCTGCACTTGCT
>CBFDEA010000014.1:0-11622 GCA_965603695.1 uncultured Rhodospirillaceae bacterium
GCCGTAGTGGGCGAACTCGTCGAGGTAGACATCCGCCTCGTGCTTGCCGCGCGGGTCCTTGCACGGGTGCGAGATCAGCCGGGTGCGGTAGCGCCCCGAGGAGTCGACGAACTCGATCGAGGTCTTGTTGTCGGTGACCTTCTTCTTGCGCCAGCCCGAGGGCATGGACTCGTAATAAAGCGGCATGTTATCGGAACGCGCATCGACGACGATCATTTCCGGGGCCATACCCATGGCCCGCAGTTCATTGGCAATACGCTCTGCCCGATCAACAGAAACACTGTAATTGACCATCGTGTGCCTGACCGGATCCATATTGCGGGTGCGGCTGGAAGCATGTCCGACGACCGTCACGGTGCCACCACGCTGCTGATGCAGACGCACCACTTCGGTCAAAATACGACGATCGTTCCCACTGAGTCCGGCCGAGCCGGTTTCGAACATGATCGTCGCAATCTTGGTGCCGCTGGCAACCCCTTGCGTGGCGCGTTTCAGGTTGTCGGTAATGGACGGCGCGGCAGCCGCTGGGGTCATAGTCGCTGCGGGAACCGGGGCCTGAGCAGCGGCCTCCATTTCAATGCCCAGGGAGGAGACAACGACGGTCCCGGAGGGGTCTTCTTCAATGGAAGCCATGGCGTTGGCCGGCGCCTTGGGGCCCTGCGGCGGTGTCAGGCTAATCGTACCGGGGACAATCGAAGCATAGCCCGCATCAGATGGCATTGGCGCGGGTGCGGGCGCGGAGCCGGAAGTAAGAGATGTTGGAGCCTGAAAGACCGGGGCCGCAGACATCGCCGGAGGGGGCGGCTGAACCGGCGAGACCATAGGTGCCGCTGCCATTTCGGCAGACGAGGCCGGGGCCGGGGCCGGTGGTTGGGCGGCAAGTATTTGGCCAGCCTCTCCCTGACGGGCAATCGGCTGGGCGTATTTGCGCTTATCGAGATCGGCAACCAGGCCACCTTGCACCGCAGCGGCTGGACGCGCTGGCACAGATGACAGTTTCGGGAATCCTTTGTCTTCGCCGGGGATCGGTTTTTCCTGCTCCGACTCGGTCTGACTGACCTGGCCTTGACCATCCTCGCCGGCAAAGAAATCGACCGTGCTCTTGTACCACTCCGCCGGGTTAACCGCGTCGGGCACAGCAGAACAACCGGTAAGGCCGCCCAAGACGGTGACCAGAGCACCCGCAATGAGGGGGCGGCTATAGGCAGCCTTGGTTTCAACTTTGACGGGGCGACCTTGTTTGTTGCTCATCGACGCTCATGTCCTCTTTTATCTTAAATTCATAAAGCCCATAAAATACCGTCATATAATTAAAGGTATCTTACGCTATAATAGCTTAATCGCATTTTTATCAATGTCTTGCGGCCACGTATACAGTTAAGCGACTTTAAAGCTGGGACTAATGTCTTGGATAAAACAACAAAAAGCGCCCCATCGGAAACATACGGCGTCGTCAACGCAAAGACCGCTGGTGAACTTTTAATGCGTTTTCAACGTGTTATGTCTGATTTTTTGGCCGCGCAGGCCGCCCATGACAACTTCACCGACCTGAATTCCACGTCTCGTCTCGGCACTGCCTTCCTGGAACTGATGGGCAAAATGATCAGCGACCCGGCCAAGCTGGCGGAAAACCAGATGGCCTTGTGGCAAGATTACCTGAACCTGTGGACAGCCAGCGCGACCAGAATGATGGGCGGGGCAAGGCCATCGGTCGTAGAACCCACCCCCGGCGACCGACGCTTCGGCGATGAAATGTGGAACGAAAACGATGTTTTCAACTTCATCAAACAATCCTACCTACTGAGCGCCAACGCGGTTACATCGATGGTCCATGATGTCGAGGGACTGGACGAGAAAACCGCCCGCAAGGTCAACTTTCACACCCGCCAGTTCGTCAACGCCCTGTCGCCAAGCAATTTTATCGCCACCAACCCACAGGTCATCCGCGAGACCTTCGAGAGCGGCGGGGAAAACCTTGTCAACGGCATCGAAAATATGCTCGATGATCTGCAAGACCACAAAGGCCAGTTTCGCATCACCATGAGCGACAAGACATCATTCAAGCTCGGTGAAAACATTGCCACGACACCAGGAAAAGTCATTTACCGCAATGACTTAGTGGAGCTGATTCAGTACAAACCGAGCACCAAAAAAGTTTTCAAAACACCGCTTTTGATCGTCACTCCCTGGATCAACAAGTACTACATTCTTGATCTGCGCCCTGAGAATTCGTTGATTAAATGGGCCGTCGGGCAAGGTCATACGGTGTTTGTCACATCATGGGTCAACCCCGATCAAACCTTTGCCAAAAAAACCTTCACCGATTACATGCAGGAAGGCATCTTGAGCAGCCTCGCGGCGATCACCGATGCTACCGGTGAAGAACGCTGCAACGCGATGGGCTATTGCATCGGCGGCACCCTGCTGGCAACGACGCTGGGCTACATGGCGGCAACCGGGGATGAGCGCATTAAATCGGCGACGTTTCTTGCCACCATGGTCGATTTCTCCGATCCGGGAGACCTCGGTGTCTTTATCGACCCCGAGCAAATCGATGAGCTGGATAAAAAAATGTTTGCCCGTGGCTATCTTGACGGTGCGGAAATGGCCAACACCTTCAACATGATGCGCGACAACGATCTGATCTGGACTTTTGTCGTCAACAACTACCTGCTCGGCAAGGCCCCCTTCCCCATCGACATGTTTTACTGGAATTCCGACTCGACGCGCCTGCCCGCCACCATGCACAGCTTCTACTTACGCAACATGTATCTGGAAAACAAACTGGTTGAGGCGGGCGGCATCGAACTTTTAGGTGTCCCTATCGACTTGCGACAAATAAAAATCCCCCTCTACATGCTTTCAACCCGCGAAGATCACATCGCACCGTGGAAATCGACCTACAAGGCATGTGCCCTTTACGGCGGCAAGGTCCGCTTCGTGCTCGCCGGTTCGGGCCATATTGCCGGTGTCGTCAATCCGCCTGCGAAGGGTAAATACTGCTACTGGAGCAACCCCAGGATTTCCAAAAAACCGGACACCTGGCTAAAGTCCGCCAAGCGCTACGAAGGATCGTGGTGGCCCGACTGGGCCGATTGGGTCGCCAAACAGGCCGGGCAAAAAGACGTCCCCGCCCGCAAGCCCGGCACCGGCAAGCATAAAGCACTGGAAGATGCGCCGGGGTCATACGTCCGGGTCAGGGCCGATTAAAGCGTTTGATCGAGCGCCTTTATCAACTGGTCGATTTCGCTTTGACTGGTGTAATGGACAAATGACAAACGCAAAACGCCGGGGCTTACCGGCACCTTAAGCGCCTCGAGCAAACGCACCGCGTAAAAGTCACCGGCTCCGGCCATGATTTTCTTGGCGGCAAGATCACGGGCGACATCGACGGCCGAACGGTTCGTCTGCACGGCAATCGTCGCCACCTTGTGCTCACTGTCCTGCGGACCGACAATGCGCAGGTCGTTTCGCGAACGAAGATAATCGAGCAACTGGCCGACAAGATTTTTTTCGTGTGCCGCGAACAGCGCGTTCATCTGTTTTGCTTTTTCAGCCAGGCTCCCTGCGGCGTCGAAGTGATGACTGTGGAGAGCCTCATAATAATCGATAACGCCATTGGTCGCGGCGATTTGGGCATGATCGGGTCCTGCCGGTGTCAGCCGTTTTTCCGGATAGCCTGCATTAAAATAGTGGCCCTGGTTTTCAAGTTCCTCGAGGACCTGCGCACGCGCATAAATAACCCCCTGATGGGGACCAAATGTCTTGTAGAGCGAGAACAGATAGATATCGGCACCGAGGCTTTTGATATCGGGCAAACCATGGGGCGCGTAGGAGACGCCGTCGACCAACAGCAACGCCCCGACGCCATGAACTTTTTCCGCCGCCAGGGAAACATCATTAATCTGGCCAACAATGTTCGAGCAATGCGGCATGGTCACAAGGCGGGTGCGGGGGCTCAGCAAGGCCTCCAGATCGGCCAGGTCAAGTTCGCCGGTTAGCGGATCGACTTGCCATTCCAGGACCTCGACCCCCGCCACCGCGAGCCGCCGCCAGACACCGCTGTTGGCTTCATGATCCTGATTGGTGACGATAATCTGGTCGCCGTCTTTAAGTCCTGAGCGAAAGGCATTGGCGATGACATAACTGTTTTGCGATGTCGATGGACCGAAGCTTATTTCATCAGGCGCAACGTTCAACAATCCGGCAAGACGCACCCGGGCGCTGTCCATTTCCTCGCCAGCCCGCTGTGAAGCCGGATACAGGCCGTATGGCTGCAGCTTTGTCTCGCGGTAATAACGACCAAGCCGGTCGATGACCTGGGCGCAGGCATAAGAGCCGCCGGCATTTTCATAAAAGCCCCAGCCGCGGAGGTTTTCCTGGCTAAATGCCGGGAATTGAGAGCGCACAAATTCTACATCAAGGGTTTTCATTTCAAGCTTTCTTCATGGCCGTGTTGATGGCTTCCATAACTTCGGGAACCAGAATCGGTTTGGTCAGATAACGCAGGAACCCCGCCTCCATGCCTTTTTCGATATCGCGCGCGGTGGCGGCGGCGCTTAAGGCCAAAACCGGAATCTTATTGGTACTCGCATGACTTTGAAGTTTCTTCAGGGTTTCAATACCGTTCATACCGGGAAGATTGATATCGAGGATAATCAGGTCCGGCCTTTCGGCCCTGGCCATCTCGATACCCAATTCACCGGTATGGGTCGAGATCATGGTCAGGCCTTCCATGCGCGAGACGATCAATTCCATAAGTTTGAGATTATCCGGGTTGTCTTCGACGTAAAGCATGGTGCCGCTGCCCCTGGCAAGATTCTCTTCGGTTTGCGCCAAATCGGTTTCCTGTGTCGCCACGAAATCCTTATGCCCAGGTAAGGACAGGGGCAGTTCGAACCAGAAAGAGGAGCCCTTGCCGACTTCACTTTCCATGCCGACGGCACCATCCATAAGGTTGATCAGGTCTTTGCAAACAACCAGGCCGATACCGGTTCCCTCGATTTCAGTATTTTCAGCCCCTAAGCGGCTGAACGGTTTGAACAGTTCTATTTGTTTATCTTCGGCGATGCCTTCGCCGGTGTCGGTCACCGAAATGCGCAGCGTGCCCGCGCCGGTTTCTTCAAAATCAATGAAGACGGTGCCGTTTTCCCGGTTGTACTTGACGGCGTTTGACATGAAGTTGAGCAGCACCTGCTTGAAGCGGGTGTGATCGGCAAGCACCAATGGAACTTCCTGGGCCGCATCGGGCGTAGAAATTTTAATGCCCCGCGCCTCGGCCATGTTGACGATCAGTGACAGGCATTCCTCGAGGATTTTCGCGGGCGAAATATTCTCAATGGAAAGTTCGACCTTGCCCGCTTCAATCCTGGTCAGGTCGAGAATATCGTTAATCAGTTCCAACAGGTGCTGACCACCCCTCATGATGTGATCGACGCTTTCTTTCTGAAGACCGCTTAAAGGCTCCTTGGGGTTGAATTCCAGCATCTGCGCGAAGCCGAGGATCGCGTTCAGCGGGGTCCGCAATTCATGGCTCATGGAGGACAGGAATTCCGACTTGGCCAGATTGGCTTTATCGGCGCTTTCGATGGCTTCCTTAAAGGGGGTGATATCGACATGGATGCCCACCCATCCGCCATCGGGAAGCCTGCCAATGGAGATTTGCACCCACCTGTCTCCGACCAGTTGCTGATCGAAGGAGGCCCCCCGCTCCCGCCCCTTTAATTTACGTTCGGCGACCCATTTATCTACGCGCCCCACGGCGTCAGGATACTCATCGCGCTTGGCACCCTCGCGCAGAAAATCTTCAAACAAGGTTCCTTTTTGAATGAGGTCGCGGGAATTCGGGTAAAGCGCCTTGAACCTGCTATTGAACAGGACAATGCGATTATTGGCATCGCACAACACGAAACCATCGGAAATATTATTAATGGCCGCCGACAGCAATTCTTCGCTTTCGCTAACGCGTTTTTCGGCCTTCTTGCGCTCCGTAATATCAGTGACAAATGCGAAAGCACCGGTAATTTTGCCATGGTTGTCCTTGATGCCGGTGGCGCTGACACTGGCATGCACTGCCTTGCCATTCTTATGCTCGAAGACAACATCGTATTGACTCTGAGGAGACGCCATAGTCTCTGACACCTTCAACTCGAAATCAGCACGGTTTTTGCCCGTTGCAAATTCATAAGGACGCTTGCCGAGCAGTTCGTCCGATGCGTGTCCCAACATATCGCAAAACGCCTTGTTGACTTCCAGCAGCCGCCCCTGAACGTCAACCTTGCCGTAGCCTTCCGCCGTAGAATTGATGACGTTGCGATAGCGCTTCTCGCTCTCGACGATTTGTCTGCGGCTCCGTGACGACAGCGCCGCCAGGAAAATGAGGACGCCAATGGACAGGCCAGAGAAAACAAAAATGATAAAACGAATGTTTTTAAAGGAGTTGTATGCCTCTTCCACATCCATTTCCGTGGCAATCCCGAAACCGAGTTCGGCGTCCCAAAGCCAGACACCGACAACCGGAACGCCCCGGTAATCGCGATAACCGTCAAGATTAATACCGTTATTCCCGGCCGTGGCGCTTTTGGCCATGGTAGTCAGGGGTTGTTTATGACGCGGCAGGACGGGTTTTTGGCCCAAAAGCAAATTAACCCCGGGATCACGTATTTCCATGTTCAGACCGGAATGTAGCATATCCGAGATCAGCCCAATCTGCTGTAGGGCGGCGTTGAAACGGCTTTCACTTATCATATGCCCGTGCTCGTCGAAGGCATATGTCTCGTCGCTTTCTCCGAAAAAGCCACGCTGCAGGATTGGTGAGAAAGTTTCATCCGGGTCGAGACGGAACGCCAGGACCGCGATGACATCCCCGCCGATACTCTTGACCGGCGTCGCCACGAACATGGTTGACAGGCCTTCGACCATTCTACCCGTTATGTCTTCAAGTGGGACATCCGATTCCTGAGGCAGGCTTACCAGCGTTTCACCGGCCCAGATCCTATCGAGAAAGTTTCCTTGCCCGGAAAGCAGGTTAACGACACCAATGTTTACGTTACGAGATGACGCCAGATTAATATTGTTTTTGCCAATGACAAAAAAGCCACGGTAACCGACGGTGCTGAAGAATGATTTCACCATGACCCGCAGGTCAACTTGAGCATTACTGTAGGTCAATGCCACGGGAGTTTGAGGCAGTTCCAATAGTTCAACGACGGCTCTTTGTATTTGGGAATTATCGGCCCATACCTTTGCCGTATTTTTTTCGGCTTTCACCTCATTGCGAATGCTAGCATAAGCGGTTTCCAGTGTCGCATTCAGGGACTTGTCGATATCCGCTTTTGCGCCCGCTTCAACGCGCGACAAAACGCCCCATGCGGAGGCTGCAATAACAATCGCCAGCACGACGACGGCAACGCCTTCCCGGCCAAAGTTTTTTTGCTCCTGCTCCTGTTCTGTTTTCAGGACTGGGGGGCGAGCGCGGCGTTCCCGCCATGCCCACCAAAGGACGCTCGCCGCCGCCCATATGACCACTATTGCGTAGCTACGATTGGTCAGGACTACCAATCCTGTTCCGCCTTCGGGGGACAGGAAATACCCTAAAATGGTTAAAACAGAGGCGCCGATAGCCAGGAAAAAGACCGCCGGCCTCTCTTGAAACCACCAACCGAACAGCACGAAAATCACATAAGGCACACCGCCGGCAACGCCCAGGGGGGCCATCAAATCAAAGGCAAAGACCGCAGCGGCTATAGCTATGGCAATGATGTAAATTTTAACGGGAGTTCTGCTGGCAGCAGGGATATCGCGCCGGTCAATTCCGTCCCAGGTATACTTGTCGTTTGAATCCGAATTCATTTTAAAATTTTAATCATCTTTGCCATTAAAACCATCAAGTAAATGAAGCGCCGCCGTGTGCGGATCCAATGTCCTGTCCATGGCCTTGTCCAGCAGGTCGGCCAGTTTGCCGTCACGCTGTTTGTGAAGCCGTGCGCGGACGACGTCCTCGGCGGATTTTAATATCCGCATTTCGGCAATCCGGCGTTTGCGCACGTCGATCTCGCCGGAGCCGTTCAAATGCTCGAAATGACCGTCGATAGCGCTCACCAGTTCGACAATGCCCTGGCCGCGCTCGGCGCTGGTGGCGATCACCGGCGGCTGCCAATGCTTGGAGCGCCTGCTGTGTCGGCCCAGGGCCAGCATGCCTTCCAGGTCGGCGATGGTGCGCAAGGCGTCGTCCCTGTCGCACTTGGATACGGCGTGGATATCGGCAATTTCCAGGACACCGGCCTTGATCGCCTGAATTTCATCGCCGAGCCCCGGGGCCGAGACGACGACGACGCTATGGGCGGCGCTGACAATATCGACTTCATCCTGACCGACGCCGACGGTTTCAATGAGCACCAGATCGAAGCCGGCGGCGTCCAGGACATCGACCGTGTCGAGGGCCGGACGGGCCAACCCGCCAAGCGCACCGCCAGTCGCCATAGAACGAATAAACACGCCGTCGTCGCCGGTTAAGTCGTGCATACGCACCCGGTCGCCAAGGATAGAGCCCCCGGAAAAGGGACTCGACGGGTCGACCGCGATAATACCGACCTTGCGCCCGCTTTTACGGAACTCCAGGGCCAGGGACCTGACCAACGTAGACTTGCCGCTGCCCGGAACGCCGGTAAGGCCGATGATATGGGCGCGCCCGGTATGGCGAAAAACTTCGGCCATGGCGGCGCGGTCCCCGTTCGTTCCTGTCTCGGCCTTCGACATCATCCGGGCGATAGCGCGGGGTTGGCCTGCCAGGACTTGCTTGATCAGATCGGCATTATTGGTCTTTTTAGGGCTCACTGTTGTGCCAAACCTTTGCGATAACGATGCGCCAGTTTGACATAATGCGGGGCCGTATAGCGTATTATTTCCAGGTCTGACTGACGAAGGTCGCGAACATAACGGGCCGGGGTGCCCGCCCACATTTGCCCGGCGGGAACGCATTTACCCGGGCTGACCAGGGCACCGGCGGCAACCATGGCACCGCTTTCGACCACCGCCCCGTCCATCACCGTCGCCTTCATACCGATAAAACAGCCGTCCTGCAGTGTGCAGGCGTGGATCAGGGCCATGTGGCCGATGGTGATATCATCGCCGATATAAGTGCCCTGCCCCTGCCCCGAAACGTGGATGATGGTGCCGTCCTGAATGTTGGTGCGCTCGCCGATGCGGATTTCATTGACGTCGCCCCTGAGCAGACAATTGAACCAGATGCCGCTGTCGGCACCGATGACAACGTCGCCGATAACGGTCGCGTTGGGGGCGATAAAAGCCTCCTCCGAGATACTCGGAAAGCTATCCTGATAGGCAAGAATGAGTCCGGTCATATTTTTTACACCTGTAACCAATAACGTAAAGTCGCGCTGACCGCATAAGGGCGCTCAAGCGGCGCAAGGTGGCCGCAGTCTTCAATGACCACAAAAACCGCGCCGGGTATCACATCAACCATGGCCTGATGTTGTGCGAGCGGAGTCAGATTGTCCTGGCGACCGCAAATTACCACCGTAGGGCAGGTTACTCGGGAAAGCACATCGAAACCGTCCTTGCGGCTCATAATCGTGTGCTGCTGCCTGATGAATGCCTCCTGACCAATATTTTCCGTCATCGTCATGATGGTGCCGGTAAGCTCATTATCATCAAGCCTGTCCTGATGGATCAACAATGGCAGCAGGCGCGACGTCACTCCCTTAAAATTACCTTCTAGGGTCTGGCCAATAAAGCTGATACGACGTTTGCGTTGTTCGTCAGAATCGGGCAACGCCGAGGTGTCGAGCATGGCCAGACGAAGAACCCGCTGGGGTGCCTGGCGCAAGATTTCCTGAGCCACATACCCGCCCATGGAAAGACCTGCCAGAGCAAAGGTATCGGGGGCCTCGCGCAGGGCCGTTGCGGCCATGGCCTCGATGCTTTCATCACGGGTCAGATCGGCGACGGAAACATCGGCGATATCGGCCAGCGAGGCAATCTGATGGGTCCATAAATTCTCATCGCAGAGAAGTCCCGGAAGCAGCAGCAATGGAGTCTTTTGCATATAAATCAATTTCTTAATAAACAACTCTAATCATTTGATAAGTTTACTTATATCTTTGAATTCCTGAGTCCCGGCCTGACCGAGCCACTCAAACAGCACCATTTCCGTCGTGACGATTTGCGCGCCCGCACCGCTCAACCGGTGCAGGGCCATGGAATGATTGTCCGGGCTGCGCGATGTGGTGGCGTCGGCAACGACGAAGACTTGCACATCTGCCGCCAGTAAATCCATAGCCGTTTGCAGCACACAGATATGGGCCTCAATCCCGGCGAGCACCGCCTGATCGCGGCCAAGGCCGTTAAAGCGCGACGCGTAGGCAACGTCTGCCATGCCGGAAAATGTCACCTTGGCCAGGGCCTCCCCGTCGCTCAATTCGGCCAGCGGTTCTATGGTCGCGCCAAGCCCCTGCGGATACTGTTCGGAGACTAGTTGCGGAACCTGCAAGCGGGCGGCGGTGCGCATCAGGATTGAGGTGTTTTCAACGACCCCCTCTATATTATTCATTGCCGGGGCCAGTTTATCCTGAACATCGATAACCAGAAGTGCCGAGCGCTCTGCCTTGATCAACATAAAGTGAGACTTTCCTTGAATTTGAAGAAGAATCAATGTGTCATATATTTTAATTCTAGCGACCTGAATCATTGACTTAAAGCACGGAAAGCCTAATATCCCGCTTTCCTCAACTAAAGGACAGGGACCGGGGCGTTATTTGTAAGTGCCCACACACCCCCATACCATATGAATTTTTCAGATCTCGGACTTGGCGACGGCGTCCTTAAAGCCGTCGCAGACGCAGGCTACACAACCCCCACTCCCATTCAGGAGCAGGCCATTCCCATTGTCCTGATGGGCCGTGATATTTTGGGTTGCGCGCAGACCGGCACCGGCAAGACGGCCAGCTTCACCCTGCCGATGATCGACGTGCTGGCCTCGGGCCGGGCGAAAGCGCGGATGCCGCGCTCGTTGATCCTCGAGCCGACACGCGAGCTTGCGGCCCAGGTTGCCGACAACTTCGATACCTACGGCAAGTACCACAAATTGAGCAAGGCGCTGCTCATCGGCGGCTCGTCCATGAACGAGCAGCTGAAAGTCATCGACCGCGGCCCCGACGTGCTGATCGCCACCCCCGGTCGCCTGCTTGATTTGTTCGAGCGCGGACGCCTGCTGATGACCGATGTCAAGATTCTGGTTATCGACGAAGCCGACCGCATGCTCGACATGGGTTTCATCCCCGATGTCGAAAAGATCGTCTCGCTGATTTCACCGATGCGTCAGACCTTGTTCTTCTCGGCCACCGTGGCCCCGGAAATTCGCCGTCTGGCCGATAAATTCCTGATGAACCCGAAAGAAATCACCATCGCCAAGCTGGAAACCAGCGACGAGACCATCACCCAGGGACTGATCATGGTTCCCCACGGCGATGGACGACGTCCCGGTGGTGGGCAAAAAGAAAAACGCGCCGCCCTACGCAGGCTGATCGCCACGGAAGACGTCAAGGACGCGCTTATTTTCTGCAACCGAAAGCGCGATATCGGCACCCTTCACCGCTCCATGAC
>CBFDEA010000015.1:0-11503 GCA_965603695.1 uncultured Rhodospirillaceae bacterium
AAAAAGCAACCGGGGAAAATCAATTTGGTAATCGTGGAATAGAGCTATTAACGTTTTCGAGATTTCGATTTGTAAATAGTAATCTCTCCACTTTTACCGGAAAACAACCCAGGTGCTGGTTTTTTCCTTTTACATCTTTTGCCATGTCCTTTTAACTGAGTAGTATGAGTTAAAACTTAATTTTAGGATTTACGGGTTTTGACTCGCTCGGGAAAGGGGCTATGTATGAAAATGGTTGGAAAGCGAGATCAGAAAAAAAATGCCAATAAAACAGCAGGCAAACAAAAATTATTAAAGACCAAATCCCTCTCCCCTGAACAACAGACAACTGCCATCCAGCAATCAATCAACCTTGGCATACAACACCATGCAAGGGGTGATTTACCCAAAGCCGAGGGCATTTACAGGGAAGTATTGCAAATTCAACCAAATCAGCCGGTTGCTCTACACTTGCTTGGTTTAATTGCACATCAGGTAGGGGAAAACAATATTGCCATTGATTTGATTGGGAAATCTCTCGTCATTCAGCCCGATGATGCTGAAGCCCATAACAACCTTGGGGTTGTGTTTTCAGAATTAAACAAGTTGGATGAGGCGATAACAAGTTATCACAAGGCACTCGCTATTAAGCCCGATTATTCCGAAGCCCATTTTAATCTCGGCAATACGCTAAAAGACCTAGGTGAACTGGAAAAAGCGGCTGAAAGTTTTCTCACAGCCCTCGCCACTGAGCCCAATAATACCGAAATACATAATAATCTTGGGGTTGTGCTGAATAAATTAAACAAACTAGATGAGGCCGCAGCAAGTTTTCATAATGCCCTCGCCATTCAGCCCGATAATGCTGAAGCTCATAACAATCTGGGGGTTACGCTGAGCGAACAAGACAAACAGGAAGAAGCTATTGCGAGCTTTCAAAATGCCCTGGCTGTTAATCCAGACTACGCTGAAACCCATTTTAATCTTGGAAATGCGCTAAGAAAACTAAACGAGCTAGATGAGGCTACGGCATGTTTCCACAATGCCCTCGCCATTAAACCCAATTATGCAGAAGCGCATAATAACCTTGGCGATACACTTAAAGACAGAAATAAATTGGATGAGGCCGTTACTCATTTCCATAAAGCGCTCGCTATTAAACCCGAATACGCCGAGGCTCAAAACAACCTGGGGATTGCCTTTCAGGATATGGGGATGCTTGAAGAAGCGGTTGCCAAGTATCGAAAAGCAATAGAGATAAATCCCGATTACTCTAAAGCATATAAAAATTTAGCCTATATTAAACAACACACCAAATATGATGAAGAAGTCCAGGCTATGGAGAATAAGTATTCCATGCCTGACATCGATGATCAGCAACGAATGTACCTGGCATTTGGGTTGGGGAAGGCATTTGAAGATTTATGTCAGTATGAAAAAGCCTTTGGTTATTTTGCCGATGGAAATGCAATAAAGCGTCGAAGTTTAAAATATAGTATTGATGATACCATTAATTTCTCGAAACGAGTAAAGGAGGTGTTTGATACTCCTCTGTTCGCAAAGCATCAAAGTGCAGGATGCGATGACCGAACTCCGATATTTATCCTTGGCATGCCGCGTTCAGGCACATCTTTGGTGGAACAGATTTTAGCCAGTCATCCACAAGTGTATGGGGCCGGGGAATTGGCAACCTTGGGACAAAGTTATTATTCCTACTTTGACAAACAAAGTGATGTTGTATTTCCCGATAGTATTCGCCAACTCGATACCGTCTATTTTGAACAACCAGGAATCGAATATATCCAAGCCCTCCGGAAGCACTCCCTGGGCCTGCCCTTCATTACTGACAAAATGCCAGGAAATTTCAAACATATAGGCTTGATCAAACTAATGTTGCCCAATGCCAAAGTGATACATTGCCGACGCGACCCGGCAGACACCTGTTTATCCATCTTCAAAACACATTTTATCGACAATCATGAATATTCATACGACCTTGGAGAACTGGCCCACTATTATAATTTTTACAGTGATCTTATGGAACACTGGAACACTGTGATTCCCGGATTCATTTATGATGTTCAATATGAAAACATGGTTGCTGATCAAACCAATCAAACTGTCGCTCTACTGGAACATTGCAACTTAAAGTGGGATGATGCCTGCCTAGATTTCCATAAAACAGACAGGCAAGTTAAGACGGCAAGTGCCGCGCAGGTGCGAAGGCCAATCTATAAAAATTCTGTTCAATTATGGAAGCACTATGAACTGCAGTTAGCACCATTGCTTAATTTCCTACGTTAAATTCTTTCAACGCAGATAGTCCAATTTACTCCGTCGATGACGTAATGTAGCCTGCTTTTCCAAACCATACGGCAACAACACTCTCTTGCGATACGGACTCCACCTTCTCTGCTATGCCCACCGGCAAGACAAAGAAAATCCCCGGCTGCTATAAAAGCAACCGGGGAAAATCAATTTGGTAAACGCGGAAAAGTACTACTGACGTTTTCGAGTTTTCGATTCGTAAATAGTTATCTCTCCCTTTTTACCGGAAAACAATCCAGGTATTGGTTTTTCTTTCGCTAACGGCCGAGGCCTTTTGAAGTTACACCCCCCAAGTACCAGTGAGAAAATCACCAGCCACAAAGAACATGCACGAAAACCCATAGAATCGTTTTCCTTATCTTAGTTCGTCAGACTACCTTAGAAGGCAACCTTAACGCCGACCCAACCAGCCGTGATGTCTTCGAAGGTAACACCGACCTGGCTGTACTCAGCTTTGGAAATACCACCGTAGAGGGACGTGCCATAATCGGACAGTTCCTGCTGAACGTTGATGCCGTACCATGTGTTATCATCGTTAAGGACAGACTGATCGTCAGCCTGTGAATAGTTGATGTTGACGGCCGTTCCACCAGCATCGACGACGTTCATGTTATAGCCAAGATCGACGGTCCACATTCTTGGCGCAATGGTGCCAGCGGTCTTTTTCTTTTTCTTGAAATAACCAACATGGGCATTGATACCGCTGGCCAGTTCAAGACCGGCACCGACGGAATGGAAAGCAGACTGCGTCGTGCTGCTACCAGCGCGATTGGTGTAGCCGTAACCGAAACCAACCTTGGTACCATCAAAATCGGCGCCGTAGCCGATAGAAGCACTCAATTCTTCAGATGCTGAATCACCGCCTTTGAGGCTGGCAGAACCACTGAAGCCATTGAAGTCAGGGGTGTCATAACGAATGACGCCGCCGCGGCCCGCTGAGAACGTGTTCAACGGAGCAGTACCGGTAAGAGTGGTTTCTTCAACACCCGTTGACGAACCAGCATTCGTTTGAAGGAATGTTCCGATTTCGCCGCCATTATAGGTATCACCATCGACACCGTTTCCTGAGGAACCGGAGAAGTTGCCTGAACCCCAACCGTTCAAATCGCCGGACGGGTTGGTGTCACCAAGAACCAGCGTGCCCATGTTGTTGGACAGTGAAACATAGGAATGACGCATGCTGAGCGTGCTGCCCGAAGCACCGCCACCGGAAGTGACCGTACCGGACGTGCTACCTGCTGCGTTGGTGCTGACGCTATTAGCGTTAGAATTACTTCTGTTACCACGGGCGCGCACTTCGATGTATGCTTTGGTGGTCAGGCTTTCGCTTGTGGCGGAACCCTGGAAACGAACGCGAGACATGGATGCGCCGTTGTCACCAGAATAAAGCTCGGTTACATCGCCATCATCAACGACGCTGACGGTACGGTTGACGTGACCGCCGAAAGAAGCGGACTTTTCGACTTCACCAGCGGAAGCAGGTGTCGCCAGAGCGCCAGCGAAGCCAATGGCTGCTGTGCTCAGAAGCATGATACGGAAATTACTCATTTTGGTGTCCCTCTCAAATGTAAGACAGTTTAGTTTCTTTAAAAGACAGCAGAAGAAAAACCCGTATGAAATTTCAGACATCACACACTTCTAACTGCGAACTCAGTTGAATTTCTAAGGGGTTAGGCGGCGGTCGTCAATGTAATGATGCCTATTTGTAACACTATCCGTCACAGGTGTTGCATGATTACCACACCTCTACATGCCCTGGAATAGCGGCCTTTAGCCGTTCATTCGGCCACTGCGTCACTTATACACGTATAAGCGAATGCTGCGGCAAGGGGTTGGATATCATCGATAATCGGGCTGAGTTGTGCCTGGTAGCGAATCCAGCGGTATTTCGCCCGCTGATATATTGGTTCGGTAACCTGTGCATAACTTGGCGTATTGATAACCCCCCTTTGGCGGGCATGGGTACGGTATTCAAGGACCTTTTCGTCCCAATCGAGGCCAAGGTATCCAAGCAGACCGCGCGCCGAGCCTTCCATGTCGGCGACCAGGTCTTCATACTTGGTGGTATGGAAGTTCAAGGCCAGCACCGCCGCGCTGTGCAGCCACATGTTCATGACCAAGCAGTAGAGCGTGGCGGCATCTTCTATCGTCAGAAAATTCGAGGTCGCATCATTTAATTGGAAGAACTGCATGAAGTTACTCATGATAACATCCAGCGGATGGCGCAATGCGAGGATGAAGCGGGCATCCGGAAAGAGTCTCACGATCAAGGGAATATTGACGATATTCAGGGGCAGCTTGTCGATCAGGATGGTTCCCGGCTGCCTATCAAGGACTTGTTCGACGTTACTTATATAGAGAGCGCGCAGTTTCTTGATATCGGATTCTTTAAGTTCCGCCAGTGCCCCAGGGTAACCGCCGGGCATCGCCTCGACACTGGCGCGCACGGCGGCCATGGCGGGGTTTTCCTCCATCACCTGTATCTGCGCGTGGCCGTCAAGAATCTGATCGAGCAGCGTCGTTCCCGAACGCGGGAAGCCAACCAGGAAGACCGGCGTCTCGGCGGCGGGGGCGGGTTTCACGGGCACCCATGATTCGACAAACTCCGGACTCAAGGCATGGTCCGTGCTTTCGATGAATTGCCGGTAGTCCGCCGCCCGAATCCCGACCTTGTAACCCGCCTGCCTGCCCTGGGCCGCGTTGGCCAGGGCGAAATGACTGAAGGCCCCGGCGCTATCCATTTCAAGATCATAAAGTTTGCCGAGTTCAAAATGCACCCGGTAGGCATCGCCGTCGGCCAGCTTTTTCGCGTTCAGGCCTTCAAGCAGCTTGATCGCCGCCCCGGTTTCGCCGCGCCGCCGCATCAGAACGGCAAGGCTAACGTTGGCTCCCGGATGATCGGGGTAGACCTCCAGGGCCTGTTTGATATGAGCGTCGGCTTTTTCAAGCTGAAAGGTTTTCTCGTATAGATTACTCAAGTTGTAGTGCACCAGGGCGAAAGTCGGGTTGATCTTTAGGGCCTGGCGGTAATTTTCCATGGCGGCCTCAAACTGGCCCTGTTCCTGCAATGCGAAGCCGACATTATAATGTGTCTCGGCATCGCCAGGGTTGATGGTCAGGGCGTGACGGTAACAAGACAAGGCATCATCCAGCAGCCCCTTTTCCTTAAGCGCGTTGCCAAGGTTGTTGTGGGCTTCGGCAAAATCCGGATCGATCGCGATGGCCCGCCGATAACTGGCGATGGCTTCTTCCAGATTGCCTTGGCTTTGTAATGCGCTGGCAAGGTTGGCATGGGCTTCGGCGTAATCGGGGTCGAGGGCGATGGCTTTGCGAGAACTGCTTACCGCGTCATCGAGCCGTCCCTGTATTTGCAAGGCCGGACTCAGGTTGGCATGATAGGCGGCCTTATCCGGATTGGCGCGAATGGCTTTCTTTATAAATTGAATGGCGCGGTCGTTGCGGCCGACCTGGTGGGCGATCAGTCCCATCAAATGATTGGCGTCGCCATGATCGGCTTTATTATCGAGCACCTGCCGGTAAAAAGATTCCGCTTCGCCGAGCCTGCCGGCACGGTGCGCCTGAACCCCTTTCTCGACGATTTCGTTGAGAAATTCTTCCGGTACGCCAACAATAGCCTTAGCCACACCGGCTTTTTGTCGGCCCGTCTTGCGGGCTAATTTTTGTTGCTGGCGTTTCTGTGCTCTATTCAATGATCTTACCCTGTTTCAAAACCGTTATCAGCGGCTGCAACTGTTTTTCATAGCGTTTCCACGCTTGCAGCGAATCCTTATACATCGGCTGCCTTACCTGAACGACGCTGACCGTTCGCACCGCGCGTTCGGTTTTATGAAACGACAGACAGGCTTCATCGAAGGGCAAGCCACAGGCATCCAGCAACCGGCGAATTTGGCTTTCAGGTTCGCCGACAAGGTCTTCATAGTCGATATCAACGACGGCTCCCGGCAGCACGCCATGCCAATGGGCCATCAGGTCTTGATATAATTTATAGTAAGCGCCCAGTTCGGTCATGTCGTAGGCGTAAGGATGCTCACCCAGGAAGTAATTCTTGAAAATGGACAGGCAGGTGTCGAGCGGGTCGCGCTGACAATGAATGATCCGGGCATTGGGCAGGATGGTCTTGATCATGCCGACGAGGAGAAAATTACCGGGCAATTTGTCCGTGATGTAACGGGCCGAAGATGAATGGGCGCGCAGCCTTTGCCCGTAATCATCCCCCATACTGGAGAAATCTTTCGCCCCCAGATCAACAATGGTTTCGGGGAAGACCTTCTTATTGTCATCATAACGATGGCAGACCGTGGACAGATCCATCAACTCGCCGGCACCCATAATAAGTGGATGGCTGGCGAGAATTTGCTCAACCAGTGAGGTCCCGGAGCGCGGCATGCCGATGATAAAAAGTGGCGTCTCGTCCTGCGCTCCCCAACCCGCGCGGGCCTCGAAGAAAGGCCTATCAAAAGTGTTTTTAAGCCGATTGAAAATTGCCTCGTCCTGCGACGTTGCGTATTTGAAGGACTGGCGTTTCAAGCGGTTACCTTGCAGCACGTAAGTGAAAGATTTTTCGTAACTCTTTAAATCCTCGTATGCCTTGGCGAGGCCGAAGTTAAGCTGCATCTTTTCCAGGTCGCGAAGATCGGGGCGCTCGAGCAGAGCCTCCATCTCCTTCATTTCCCGATTGTGCTGGGTATTTTTTTGCGACGTGACGAGATGGCGATAAGCCTCAACAAAGTCCGGCTTGACCTTGATCGCGCGGCGAAAGGATGCGTGGGCCTCCTCCATGTGACCTTGTTCTTCCAGGACATTCCCCAGATTGTTGTGGCCTTCATGGAAATCTGGATCAATGTCGATGGCCTTCCTGAAGGCTGCGGCGGCGTCATCCAGTTTCCGTTTATCTTGCAGGCATAATCCCAAGTTGTTCAGGGCGATAACATCATCCGGCTTGATAGCGAGGGCCTGATGAAAGCGCGAAATGGCGTCATCCAGCTTGTCCATTTTATGCAGGGCTTGCCCCAGATTGGACAGTGCTTCGCCATGTTTTGGTTCTATATTCAGCGCCTGAGTAAAGGCCGCGCCTGCTTCTTCCCACAGTTCCTGGCGTTGCAGTGCCAGCCCCAGATTATAGTGATAGGCGGCAATCCCGGGCTTCTCCCTAATGGCAATGGCGATGAGTTCGGCGGCGGCGGGAAAGTGTTCAAACTGAAGGGCGATCAGGCCGAGAAAATGATTGGCATCGGCATCGCGGGGATTGACGCTCAAGACTTTTCGGTAGCCTGCCTCGGCCTCCTCAAGCCGCCCCGCCTGATGGCTATTAAAGGCGCTTTGCAACACTTGTTGCAAAACCGGGTCCGACTGCTTTTTGCTACGATTCTTTTTGCCCGCGAGACTTTTTTGCCGACGAAGGGTCTTTCTGTTCATTGTTGCATTTCTCAGGCTATATCGCTTGGATGAGCAGGCATCTATGCCGCCGTATTGAGAGTGTCAACGGGCAGATCGCCCATTTTCTTCAACAGATATTCCAGGTCTGCGGATTCAAATTCTACGCCCAAATCCCCGTACTGGGTCAAAATCCGTTCAATCATTCGCCGGGAATAGCGTTCCCTGTCATTTTCCCCACCGTCGTACTCAATTTCCCCGGCGACATCGATAGCAGCGCGGGCGGCCGGGAAATAACTTTCCGGCATTCCGGCGCGCTTAAAGGCTGCTTTCAACCCCAACGGGCCCGAATCATGGATAACAACACGGATATTAATCAGGCTTATGCCGATCATTTCGGCCAGCGCATACTCAAAAAAATCGATATCCCCCATGCACAGGGCGCGCAACACAAGGGAAGGTGTCAGCCGATTATTTTCTTGCAATTGATGAACAAGTTGCTCGACATCCGTTTCATCACCTTCTACCGAAAGGCCGATAACGGCCCGTTCGCGACTTTGCAAAATCAGATCGGTGGCAAGGCCATCACCAATTTCATGGCGCTTGGCCAATTCCTCTTTCATCTTCTCCGACACTTTGGTCAGGAGCCGCTCGGCCACCGTAATCGGCAATTTCGGCCTGAACACCATGGCGTTTTTAACAGTTTCGTTTTCGCCAAAATTTTCAACCACCCGCTCTAAATCATTATCGGAAATTTCGGCACCGTCATTGGCGACCAGACTGGAGACGACGTCCGCATTCTCGGTATCGACCAAGACCGATGACAGGGTTTGGGAAACCTTACCGCGCTGAGCAATGGCGACCTGCTTGGCCGGGTCCTGGGAGCGGACGATTTCGATCAAATCCGAATCCGACAGCACTTCGGAGAATTGCAACACCGGCAACGACACCGAATCCACGTCCTTGGCCAGACTGATGGCGACATCATGCGGGAGATTGGGATTTTCCTTCAGGTTCTGCGCCAATGCCTCACGGACGCGGACCTCTGCATCCTTAACCATGATGCGGAAAATTTCTTGCGCCATCTGCCGCTCTTGATCGCTTAAATCGCCCGTACTGAAATCCCTGGCAATTTTAGCCGCCGTTTCTGCCCGCGCAGTTCCCGAAGAATCATTTAACAGTTTAGCGACATCATCTTCCGTAAGATTCTTGCTCGACATAGGCAAATCCAATTCATAATCAAACCCGGCGGCAAAACTACAGAAAATTTCGCGCCCCATCGACAATATTATAGGCATCCCGCGAGGTCATTGCCATTGCTAACAAACACTGGCCACCTTGAAATATTCAGCCAATGACAAATAAATAATGAAGAATTCAGTGAAAAAGTTGCCATATGGACCGACTATTTGTAATATCAGCCCTTCATTTATAAATTTCTACGACCTTTAAACACTTGGGAGATGTAAAAATATGATTAAGGTAAAATTTCTTGCCTTCAGCCTGGCAACAGTAATTGCCCTTGCCAGCAGTGCGGCGTTTGCCGATGGCGATGCCAAGAAAGGCGAGAAAGTTTTTAAGAAATGCAAAGCCTGCCACTCCATGGAGGCCGGCAAGCACAAAATCGGCCCGTCTCTGGCCGGTATCGTCGGCAAGAAGGCCGGCTCCACAGACTTTAAAAAATATAAAGCCCTTAAGGGAGCCGACTTCAGCTGGGACGAAGACACCCTTTCCGCCTGGATCACCAACCAGAAGGACTTCCTGAAAAGCAAAGGCCTGCCGACGAAAACCGCCATGCGGGTCAAAATCAAGAAAGAAGATGATCGCGAAGATGTGATCGCTTATCTGAAAGCCCACTGACGGGTCTTCTTAAAACAATTGAAAAACCCCGCTTCTTACGAAGCGGGGTTTTTTTATGATCGGGTAGATTAATTTCTAGACCCCGGCGTCGGCAAACGCCGCATCGACGGCTTGCCCCAATTTATCGACGACTTCGGCTATTTCGCTCCCGTTGATAATAAACGGCGGAGCCAGCAAAATGTGATCACCGCTGAGCCCATCGACGCATCCGCTATCGGGATTACATATAAGCCCGCGCGTGAAAGCCTCTGCCTTGATTCGCGCGGCCAGTTTCAGGGCTGGGTCGAAAGGTTCTTTCGTCACCCGGTCCTTGACCAGCTCAATGCCCCTAAACAGGCCACGCCCACGAATATCACCGACGTAATACTGATTGCCGAATCGTTCATTAAGCGCTGCGGCCAGGGCTTCGCCTTGGCTGTTTACTGCCGCCAACAGATTGTCCTCCTCGATCACCCGTTGCACCGCAAGGGCAGCCGCGCACGCCGTTGGGTGGCCCATATAGGTATGGCCGTGCTGGAAAGTCCCTGGACCATCGCGGAAAGCCGCGAACACTTTATTGGACACCATGGTCGCCCCGATCGGCTGATACCCGGCGGCCAGACCCTTGGCCATGCAGATCAGGTCCGGCGAGATGCCTTCTTGCTCGCAGGCATATAGCGATCCTGTCCGCCCCATGCCGCACATCACTTCATCGAGAATGAGCAGAACGCCATAACGGTCGCAAATTTCTCGAATCCGCTTGAAATATCCAGCCACGGCCGTCGTCGCGCCTAATGTCGCGCCAACCACCGTTTCGGCAATGAAGGCGCAGACCGTATCCGCACCCAGCTCCAGAATTTTCTGTTCCAGTTCATCGGCCATGCGCAAGCCGTACTCAATATCGCTCTCGCCGTCTTTTTTGCCTCGGTAGGCATAACAAGGCGAAATATGATGGCTATCTAGCAGCAGCGGCAGATAGGGATTGCGACGATTATGATGACCGCCGACGGAAAGTGCCCCCAGCGTGTTGCCATGGTAACTTTGATGTCGCCCGATAATATGTCGGCGCTGCGGCTCGCCGATCACGGTGAAATACTGACGCGCCATCTTGAGCGCCGCCTCGACGGCTTCCGAACCGCCGGAAACGAAATAAACCCACTCGATTCCAGCCGGCGCTTTGGCGATCAGGCATTCCGCCAATTCCTCGGCCGGTGCCGAAGTGAAAAAACCGGTATGGGCAAAAGCCAGGGCCTGGGCCTGATTCTGGATTGCTTCAATGACCCTGGCATCGCTATGGCCCAGGCACGAAACGGCGGCGCCGCCGGACGCATCGATGTAACGCTTACCCTGTGAATCGATCAGATAGACCCCGTCACCGGCAACCGCCGTGGGCATTTTAGCTTTTATACGACGCTGGAAAATACGGCTCATGTTAGATACCCTGTCTGTTCATCGTGTGACGATAGCGCTACACTAAGGCTCGATACAATTCTATTCTTTTACAAATCAGAGAGACGATAAAAATCCATGGATATTAAAGATCATATTCGCTCGGTCCCCGACTTCCCCAAACCGGGAATTCTGTTTTATGACATCTCGACCCTGCTCGCTCACCCCGACGCATGGCAGGTCGCCATGGGCCGACTGGCAACAATCATTCGTCGATACCAACCCGATATTCTTGCCGGTATCGAATCCCGTGGTTTTCTTGTCGCCGCCCCCCTGGCGCTGAAAATGGGTTGCGGCTTCATCATGGTTCGCAAACCGGGAAAACTACCCGGTCAGACCATTTCCCACGAATACGACCTGGAATATGGCAGCGATACCATCAGCATTCAGGACGACGCGATCAAACCCGGACAGCGAGTCGTTATTCTCGACGATTTACTGGCCACCGGCGGCACCATGGCAGCCTCGATCAGCCTGTTCCGCAAGGTCGGGGCCGAAGTCGTCGGCAGTGCCT
>CBFDEA010000016.1:0-11326 GCA_965603695.1 uncultured Rhodospirillaceae bacterium
GAGCGCAACCTTGCCAAGGTTGAAGTCGTGAGTTCGAATCTCATCGCCCGCTCCAACCAAAGCCCTCGGGGGAAATCCTCCGGGGGCTTTGTTTATTTGGGCTTTGCTGGCGAGAGCATTAAGGCCCCTTGCAATCAACTTACCCCCTTCCGCATAACTCCAAACATCCTCGACCTACTCACGGCGAGGCTGTGGCACTGGTGCTCGCCCGTAGCCGAACGCACTGAGCACGGGATGTGCTATAATCGGGGCGTCGATATGCGCAAAGATTCCCCGAACCCGTGGGGGAGAAAATGCGTAACGCATCAGGATATGAGGAAGGCGGCGAGGCAACGCTATGACGAGGAAAACCAAGAGTGTCGTGCTGGATTGCGAAGAGGAATTTGGACCCGAGTGGAACTGGATGCCGAAGAAGCTGGTCGATCTCATTCCATGGGTTGAGAAATATCTCGAATTGATACCGGAGGAATATCGAGACAGTGCGGCCTTTGAACCTCTCAGTTTTCGCGAGTCACACAGGGATTACTGGTTGAATGTGAAGGTCTATTTCCACAGGCCCGAGACCGATGAAGAGATGGAAGAGCGCCTCGCAGAGGAGGAGGCACAAAGACTGGAGCAGCAGCGAGCGGAAAGGCAAATGCTGGAAGAGCTGAAAGAGAAATTTAGGGATCGGTGATAACCGGTTGCGACCAGGAAAAACCCCGGCCCGAATGGGCCGGGGGTATTGCGTATTGGGGATGTGGCGAAATATTCAACCCCAGATATCGCGACTAATACTTTCGTACCAGCCGCGGGCATAGTCGGCTTCATCGGCATGGAAGGCATCTGACGCACCCGACGGGCTAAGTCCGCCGGAACCTTTGATCTTAATGATCTTGCCGGCTTCGTAGCCGTAGACCATGGCCACCGAAATACCATAGTCTTCGGCGACCAGGCTGTAACAGGTGTTGACGAATTTCGGCGTTCCCGGTGCCGCGCCCTTGAGCAACCCGACAACCGCCGCGGCGCAGACCTTGGCCTGTGTCGAGGCGGCAAAACCGGATTTCGGCATAGGCGAGGCGATTGAAGCGTCGCCGATAACATGGACGCCGGGCTGCAGGGCCGATTCAAACGTCTGATGATCGACAGGACACCAGCCGGTATTATCGGCCAGACCCGTATCTTGGGCGATTTTGCCGGCCTTTTGCGACGGGATGAAGTTGATGACATCCGCCTTCACCTCGGTGCCGCCGAAATCGGTGACCAGCGTCATGGCTGCGGCATCGACACGGGCTACGGCACCGTCATCATCGACATTGTGATAATCGATCATGCCCGGATAAAGCGCCTCCCAGCCTTCCTTGAACAGGCCCTGCTTGGAAAATTTGCTTTTCGGATCGAGAACGACAATCTTCGAGCGCGGTTTAGCCTGCTGGAAATAATTTGCCACGAGGCTGATCCGCTCACCCGGTCCCGGCGGACAACGGAACGGATTGATCGGCGGCGAAATAACGAACACGCCGCCATCGGGCATCGCTTCAAGCTGTGCCCTGAGCAATAGCGTTTGCGGCCCTGCCTTCCAGGCATGGGGGATGGCCTCGGCGGTACTTTCGTCGAGTCCTTCAATGGTCTCCCAGTTGAAGTCTATGCCCGGTGAAACGATGCAACGATCGAACGAGATCGTGTTACCGCCCGAAAGCGTCACCGTCTTTCCGGCGCTGTCGATATCGCTGACGAGATCATGAACGACCCTGACCCCCATGTTCTTCAACGCAGCATAATTGTGGGTAATGTAATCGATGTTATTAAGGCCGCCGATCACGGTGTTGGAAAATGGGCAGGTGACGAATGCCTTCGACGGCTCGATCAAAACGACGCTGACGTTGGGGTCGAAACGTTTGATATATTTGGCTGCCGTCGCGCCGCCGAAACCGCCGCCGACGACCACGACCTGGGCCGATCCAGGCGTCATGGTGGAACAGGCGGGAAGTGAAAAGGCGCTGATCGCCGCTGCCGCGCCGAGACCGCCGGTAAAGGTTCTACGTGAAATTTTGGTCATGGAAATGTCTCCCCCTTATTTACCGGCAAAAAATTGAGCCAGGGCGCTGATCTCATCATCGCTGAAGCCCTTGGCGATGCGACCCATGACCGTTACGTCCGGGTCCGCGGTTTTGAATGCCCGCAGCTGATCGGCAATGAACTGTTCCGATTTACCGGAAATTGTCGGCATGGCGCCAGCACTGTTGCCATCGGTGCCGTGGCACGAAAAGCAGGTGTTGGCGAGAACCTCGCCGCTTGCCATGTCGGCCATGGCTTGGCTCGCAAAAAGACCGCCGAACAGACCGACGGCCCCGGCAAGCACTACAGGTTTCAATATTTTCATGTGATTCCCCTTGCACGGTGTATGTTGCACCAACACCCGCAACGCAGGTGCGGCCTAGCAAGTTTTTTTCCGGAAAGAAGTGTAATTTGAGGGGCCCCGCCAGACATTGACTGCCGTCAATTGATGGGCTGGAAAATGGCGGTTTTACGGGGCGGAATTTTCTATGGCCAGTTCGCGCCGCCCTTGTTCGGTCCAGTATGCGAGCGCCGTTGCCGCCGTTGCCAGCAGCGCGAAACCGCCAACCAGGGGCAACAGGGTGCCATCGAAGGCCTGGCCGATGATGGTTCCCAGCAGCATCGAAATGAGGGTCGATAAGGAGCCGATCACGGCGGCGCCGATGCCGGCGATATGGCCCAGGGGTTCCATGGCGAGGGCGTTTAAATTGCCAAACAACAGGCCGAAGCACAGAAAGGCGGCGATGAAATAAGTCATGTTTAGCCATAGCCCCGGCGTCCCATCGACGCCCGCGACATAAACAAAAAACGCCCACGACAGGAGCGTCAGGCAGGTCAGGGCAAAGGACGATAACGCCCGCATCCCGAAGGTTATCACCAGGCGTCCATTGATAATCGATGACAGGCCGACGGCCAGGGCCAGCACGGCAAAATACAGCGGGAAGGTGTCGGTGATGGCGTAGATGACGCTAAACAATTGTTGGGCAGAGGTTAAATAGCCGACCAGGGCGGCAAAAATAAATCCGGCAATGACGGTGTAGCCAAAAGCAATGCGGTTGCCGCATGTCTCCTTGATGCCAGACCAGATAATGAAAAATGAAAAGCCGACGCGCCTTTCCGGTGGCAGGGTTTCGGGCTGGCGCACGGCAAACCAGCCCCAGGCAATAACGGCGATAGCCAAAAACGCGACAAAAATTGCCCGCCAACCGGAAATCATGATGATGCCCTGGCCAATGGCCGGGGCCATGGCCGGGACCAGAATAAACACCCCCATGACGAAGGACATGATCCGGGCCATTTCACGGCCTTCATATTGATCGCGGACAAGCGCCACACAGACGATGCGGGGACCGGCGGCACCGATGCCCTGCAAGACCCGACCGACCAACATGATTTCGAAATTTGTCGCGACAACGGAGATAATGCAGCCGACGACAAAGATCACATAGCCGCTGTAGATGGCGGGTTTGCGTCCGATGCTGTCCGAAAGCGGCCCGTAGATCATCTGAGCCACGCCCAGGCCGAGGAACAGGGCCGAGATAATGAGTTGTTGGTCGTTGTTATCGGCGACACCCAAATCCAGGCCGATGCGCGCAAGCGCCGGTAACATGGCGTCGATAGAAAGCGCGACAAGCGAGATCATCAGCGCCATCAGCGGCACGAATTCGACCATGGAGAGCACCGGTGAGAGCGCTGGTTTTGATTGCCTGTTCATGGGTTTTTTAAAATCCATCTGTCTCGTTGATAATAATATTAGGTCAGAAATTCTTAAATCATCACCTTTTAATGATGACAGGCCGCAATTATTCATCCGCATCGGCAGCCCATTCCCAACCGCTGGGTAGATGCCAACGAATGTCTCCTTTTGCTTGTCTCGCGGTTTTTGTGCATAAATTAAAAAACACGGTCCGCCCCGGACATAATGGAAGATGCCCAGATGTCGATTGATTTCTATTCCAGCTACCGCGCCTACAAGAATTATCAGACGCCCTCACTGGCGGCCAAGGACATTGCCCGCTTCGATGCGGAGATCTGGAACCCGGCGGCTTTTTCCAGTGCCATGCGCTGCCTCGAAATCGGCTCCGGCGAAGGGGCCTTCCTGGCATATCTGGCGGCCAAGGGGGTAACGGACTTTCAGGGCATCGATCACGACCCGGCCCTAAAGGCGGTGCAGCCGCCGCAAGTTGCGCCCCACTTCGAGTGCGCCGACGTCTGGCAATACCTGGAGGCGTGCGGGGAAAACTCATTCGACCGGGTTGTCCTGCTTGATGTGCTTGAGCATTTCAGCCCGGAGGAAGGCTTCGCCCTGCTCTCAAAGACCCGGGACGTGCTTGCCAGTGGCGGCAAAATTATCGTCAAGGTTCCCAATGCCTCCTCGCCCTGGGGGCTCGGCTATCAGTTCGGCGATCTGACTCATAAGACCGCCTATAACGGGGAAAGTCTGCGGCAACTTGCGACCGCCTGCGGATTACACCTCGAGGCGCTTTACGACCAGCGTCGCGGCTCGGCCCGGCGACTGATCACCGACGCCATTGTTCACCGTTTTCTGAGCTGGGCGCTGCTCACCCCACCGGCCCAGTGGGGGGCAAATCTTTACGGTGTCATAACCAAGATATAACCAAGGCATAACCAAGTTTCTTTTTAGTTGTAATGTTTTAGTAAGGATGGCGATATTAAAGTAATCGAACAATAACCGCTCATGGGGGAGTGCTGATCGATGCGACAGGCGACCGACAAAGATAAAGCCGAATTAATCGAACGAGTCATCAAGGCAGCGAAGACGCGCCTGAAGGCGGCACGCGCCAAAACCGTCAGTAAATTCATTGCCAGCTACTATGAAAACGTCCCCCCCGGCGACCTTGCCGGGGCGACACCCAAGAGCCTGCTCGGGGCTGCCTTGGCGCACTGGAAACTGGCGAGCGTGCGCAAGCCCGGCAAGGCGATGTTACGGGTCTACAATCCCAGGCAGGACCAAGACGGCTGGCATTGCGATCATACGGTAATCGAAATCGTTAACGACGATATGCCGTTTCTTGTCGATTCCATTACCTCCGAATTGAACCGCCAGGAGTTGACGGTGCATTTGCTTGTCCACCCGGTCATTGGTGTTTCGCGGGGGGGGGATGGCAAGACGACAGGGCTGGTTTCTCTCGGCACGCCGGCAAAGGGCGCGCTCAGTGAATCATACATGCACCTGCAAGTGACGGAGCAATCGGACAAGCAGCTTAAGGAAATCCATAAGGCCCTCGATAAGATTATCAGGGACGTTCGCGCCGCCGTCGAAGACTGGCAAGACATGCGTCAGAATATGGCGTCTCTCATCGACGAGCTTAACAAGGCCCCCAAGGGTGTCGCCGCTGAAGAAGTCTCCGAGGCGCAAGAGTTCCTGCGCTGGGCGCACGAAGATCACTTCACGTTTCTCGGCTATCGGGATTATGATTTCAAGAGTAGCGGCAAGAAGGCTTCGGTAAGTGTCAACGCCAAGACCGGCAAGGGCGTGCTGAGAAAATCCTCTGTTGAGCTTTTCGGAGAACGCAAAAATATTGCCGCGATACGACCCGGCGGCGGCACCTTTATCCGTCAGGCCGATCTTCTGATCGTCACTAAAACCGATGTTATTTCGAGCGTTCATCGTCCGGTACACATGGATTCCATCGGCATCAAGCGTTATGACGCCAAAGGCAAGGTTATCGGCCAGCGTGTTTTCGTCGGCCTGTTCACATCGAGCGCTTACAACCGCAGCCCTCGCGATATTCCATTGTTGCGTTTGAAACTGCAGAAAACTTCCGAGCGCGCGCACTTTGCCTCGGGCAGCCACGACGGCAAGGCCCTGCTGAATATTCTCGAGACCTTCCCGCGTGATGAGTTGTTCCAGGTATCGGACGATCAATTGTTGGAAACGGCGCTTGGCATCCTGCATTTACAGGAACGCCAGCGGGTCGCCCTGTTCGTGCGACGGGACGATTTCGAGCGCTTTATTTCGTGCCTGGTCTATGTTCCCCGCGACCGTTTCTCAACGGCCCTGCGCCTGCAAATTCAAGCTATTCTGGAGCGCGCCTTTGGCGGCACGCAGCTGTCTTATTATATCCAGCTTGGCGACTCGGCACTGGCGCGCCTGCACATCAATATTCGGACAACGCCCGGGGCAATTCCCCAGTACGACGCCGCCAAGATCGAGGCGGAACTTGTCGAAGTGGCTCGCTCTTGGGCCGACCGCTTGCAGCAAAAGCTGACGGCGACCTATAGCGAGGGCCAGGCGCAGCGCTATTTCAAACGCTACCGTCAAGCCTTCAAGGGGGCTTATCAGGAACGTTTCAGTGCCGCTCAGGTGGTCGACGATATCGAACGTATCGAAGGAACCCTGGAGTCCGGCAATCTGGGTATGAGCCTGTACCGACCGGTCGCAGCCGAAGAGGACCGGGTTTGTTTCAAGGTCTATCAGGCCGATCAGGCCATTCCCTTGTCCGACGTGCTGCCGATGTTGGAGGATATGGGCCTTAAGGTACTTGACGAACTTCCCTATCAGGTTCGTCCCGATATCGATGGCGGCAGGTTGGTGATGATCCACGATTTCGGCCTTCAAAACCGCGATGGCTCGCGTATTAATCTGGCGGCGATCAAACAAAAATTTCAGGATGCCTTTAGCCGGGTCTGGTCGGGCGAAGTCGAAAGCGACGGCTTTAACGCCCTCGTCCTGCTTGGCGGTTTGGCTTGGCGCGATGTCATGGTGTTGCGCGCCTGTTGCAAATATCTGCGTCAGGCGGGCATTGCTTATTCCCAGGATTATATGGAACAGACCCTGGCCAATAATCCGCACACGGCGCGGCAAATTGTCGAACTGTTCAAGGCCCGCTTCGATCCGGCCAGCAAGGCAAGCGAGAAAGTTCTGCTGAAGCGCCTGGAGTCGGAACTGGAAAAAGTGAAAAGTGCCGACGAGGACCGGATCTTAAGGCGTTACATCAATGTTGTGATGGCGATGCTACGGACCAACTTCTATCAAACCGGGGCCGATGGCGCGGCCAAACCCTGTCTGTCGTTCAAGCTCGACAGCCAGATTGTTGAAGAGTTGCCGTTGCCGCGGCCCTTACGGGAAATTTTTGTTTACAGTCCACGGGTCGAAGGCATTCACCTGCGCTTTGGTATGGTCGCCCGTGGCGGCCTGCGCTGGTCGGATCGACGCGAAGATTTCCGCACCGAAATTCTCGGCCTGGTCAAGGCCCAGCAGGTTAAGAACACGGTCATTATTCCGGTTGGCTCGAAGGGTGGGTTTGTCCTTAAAAAAGCGCCCGCCATGGCGGACCGGGAAGCCTATCAGGCCGAAGGCATCGCTTGTTACAAAGCCTTTATTTCAGGGCTGCTCGATATTACCGATAACCTGAAAGGCAACAAGGTTGTGCCGCCGGCAAACACGGTGCGCATCGACGGCGACGACCCTTATCTGGTGGTTGCCGCCGACAAGGGAACGGCGACATTTTCCGATATCGCCAATTCGGTTTCCATGGCTTACGGCTTCTGGCTCGGCGACGCTTTTGCCTCTGGCGGCTCGGCCGGTTACGACCACAAAAAAATGGGGATCACCGCCCGTGGCGGCTGGGAATCTGTGAAGCGGCATTTCCGCGAGATGGACTTCAACTGTCAGAAGCAGGATTTCACGGTCATCGGTGTCGGCGATATGTCTGGCGACGTCTTCGGTAACGGCATGTTGCTGTCGCCACATATCAGGTTGATCGGCGCGTTTAACCACATGCACATCTTCATCGATCCCGAGCCCGACGCGGCGCGGAGCATTGTCGAACGTAAGCGGTTGTTTAAATTGCCGCGCTCATCCTGGACCGATTACGACGCCTCACTGATATCCAAAGGCGGCGGCATTTTCGAGCGTTCGGCGAAATCCATCGACCTTTCCGAAGAAATCAGGAAACGCTTCGCCATTAGCAAAACCAGCGTTACCCCCAACGAGCTGATTGGCATTCTACTGACGGCGAAAACCGACTTGTTGTGGTTCGGCGGCATCGGCACCTATATCAAGGCGACCGATGAGTCTCATCTGGAAGTCGGCGACCGGGCCAACGACGCCATTCGTATCAACGCGGCGGAACTGAACACCAGGATCATTGGCGAAGGGGCCAACCTGGGCGTTACCCAAAGGGCCCGGGTCGAAGCGGCGCTCGGCGGCGTCAGGCTGTATGCGGATTCGATCGACAATTCGGCCGGTGTCGATTGTTCGGATCATGAGGTCAACATCAAGATTCTGATCGACAAGGTGGTTGCCCGTGGCGACTTGCCGGCCAAGCAACGCAACCCCCTGCTTGCCAAAATGACCAACGAGATCGGCCTGCAAGTGCTCGTCGATAACTACCGCCAGACTCAGGCGATCAACATGATCCTGTTCGATCCCATGGGGGTGTTTGACAATCAGGTGCGCCTGATGCGGATGCTGGAAAAAATTGGACGGCTCAACCGCACGGTTGAATTCCTGCCCGATGACGAAACCCTGATTGAGCGGGCGGCGACAAGAACCGGCCTGACCGGGCCGGAAATAGCGGTCTTGATGTCTTATGCGAAGATCTGGGTCAGCGACATGCTGCTTGAGTCCGACGCCCCTGACGACAAGGCGTTGCACGATGATCTTATCACCTATTTCCCGACACCGCTTCGCGAAGTCTACAAAAAGGAAATCATCGATCATCGGCTGGGTCGGGAAATTGTCGCGACGCAAGCAACCAACTCGGTCATTAACCGGGCCGGGGGTTCTTTTATTCATCAGCTGGTTGAACGCACCGGTATGCCGGTAAGCGACGTGGTCAGGGCTTATATCATCGCCCGACGTTGTCTTGGCATGCGCACGATCTGGGGCGAGATCGATGGGCTCGACAACAAGGTTCCGGCGGCCATTCAGACGCGCATGCGCCTCGACACCAACCGCCTGATCGAATGGGTGACGCTTTGGTTCCTGCGTAACGGGCGGCGGCCACTGGATATTGCCAGCCATGTGGAAGAATTCGCCGGCGGCTTCCAGGCCCTTTATGAATGCCTGGGCAGCGCCTTGCCCAAGCATTACCAGAAAGACGTTATCAAGCGCGGCAAGCCTTACGCCGAAGCCGGTGTGCCCAAGGCCCTGGCCAAGCAGGTGGCCGGACTGGTCAATATGTTCTCGGGCTGCGATATCATTCGTCTGGCGAGCGCCCGAAAAATCAGCGTCAGCGATGCCGCGCGTGTTTATTTCGCTATCGGTACGCGCTTTCATCTGGGCTCGCTCAGGGCAGCGGCAGACAAACTGGAAACCAAGAGTCATTGGCAAAAGCTCGCCGTCGCCGCTTTGATCGAGGAAATTTACGGCCATCAACTGGCTCTGGCCTCGCAGGTTATGGATTCCGGCAAGAAGCGGACAAAGGGTTTCGATACGGACACGGTGATCGATGCCTGGGTCGATAAAACCCGGATCGCGGTGGAGCGCACCGAGCAACTGATCGCCGAATTGTCGGCCACGGAAATCAATGATCTGGCGATGATTGCCGTGGCCAGCCGTCAGCTCAGGACCTTGGCCGAGACCCCGGCGAGCTGAAAGTGAAGGACCGACGGGGCCTATTTTCCTGGTGTCTGTACGACTGGGCCAACTCGGCCTTTCCGACGGTCGTCATCACCTTCGTGTTCGCGACCTACTTCACAAGTTCGGTGGCAGTCGACAAGGTCAGCGGCACCGCCCATTGGGGTTACGCCATGAGCCTGTCGGCCCTGGCCGTGGCCATCGCCGCCCCGATCTTCGGGGCAATGGCCGACAAGGGCGGCGGGCGCAAACCGTGGCTGGGATTTTTCACCGCCCTTTGCATCGCCTTAAGTGCCGCCTTGTGGCTGATTGAGCCCGATCCGTCGTTCGCTCTGATGGCCCTGGTCCTGGTCGGCATGGCTAACTTCGCCTTCGAAACCGGCATGGTTTTCTACAATGCCATGTTGCCGGGTCTTGCCCCGCACAGCCATGTCGGGCGGGTATCGGGTTGGGGCTGGGGCCTGGGTTATTTTGGCGGCCTGATTTGCCTGGCCCTGACTCTGGTCGGTTTGGTTCAGCCGCAAACGCCGTGGTTCGGCTTGGAAAAGGAGACCGCCGAACATGTGCGGGCGGCGGCGCTGCTGGTGGCGGTGTGGTACGCGGTTTTTGCACTGCCGCTGTTTCTTTTCACCGCAGACAAAGCGCCCGGCGGCGGCGGTTCTTTTTTTGCGACCCTGAAAATGGGCTTAAGAGAGCTTAAGACGACTTTCATGCAAGTGCGCCAGTATGGCGACATCGTTAAATTCCTGATCGCCCGGATGATCTATACCGATGGTCTGAACACCCTTTATGCCTTCGGCGGGATCTACGCCGCCGGTTCTTTCGGCATGGAGTTGGATGAAATCATTATCTTTGCCATCGGCATGAACGTGACGGCGGGCCTGGGGGCCGCCGCTTTCGGCTGGGTCGATGACGCGATCGGTCCGAAAAAGACGATCATGATCGCCCTGATCGGCTTAAGCGTGCTTAGCGCGGCGCTGCTGATTGTCGAAGGCAAGACATTGTTCTGGGCGTTCGGCCTGCCGCTCGGGCTGTTTGTCGGCCCGGCCCAGGCGGCCAGCCGCTCGATGATGGCGCGTCTGGCGCCGCCACACTTGACCACGGAAATGTTTGGTCTTTTCGCCTTTTCGGGCAAGGCGACGGCGTTCCTGGGGCCGGCCCTGCTGGGCGCGGTGACCGCCGCATTCGATAGTCAGCGCGCCGGTATGGCGACGATCCTGGTATTCTTCGTCGTCGGCATGATTTTGCTGGCCAGAGTCCCGGCGGTCTCCGGCGACTCTTAAAGCGTTGCCAAAAAACCAAGAATCCCTCACATTACGGCGACATTCAGGGATAGCAGCAGATATGACATTTCCAGACGAAAAATTTGACGATATTGGCTCTTTTGCCGATGCCTATTTTGATAAAATAGCCAGTGCCGCGGCTTCGGTCGATCGGGCCAAGCTGGTCCAGGCCGCCGATGTGCTGGAGCGGACTTACCGGCAATCCAACACCCTGTTCGTTTGTGGTAACGGCGGTTCGGCGGCAATTGCCGGAACCTTTGTCTGCGATCATTCGAAGCTGGTTCAGACCGACACCGACCTTAAGGCCAAGGTCATCAGCCTGGCCGACAACATGTCGATGATCACGGCCATCGCCAACGACCTGAGTTACGATGATATTTTTCTCTATCAGCTACAGACGCTGGCGGTCGGCGGCGATGCCCTGCTGACGATCAGCGCTTCGGGTGATTCCGAAAACGTC
>CBFDEA010000017.1:0-10900 GCA_965603695.1 uncultured Rhodospirillaceae bacterium
GCGACCCTGATGATCGCCTCGTTGTACTGGGTGCGTCGCTCCATCGAGCAGCGCGAACGCAGTGCCGAGCAGTTCCGCTCCATGGTCGAAAGTGCCGGTGACGCGATCTATATCCATGATCGTTATGGCAAAATTGTCGGTGTCAATCAGGTCGCCAGTGAGCAGACAGGCTATAGCCGCGAAGAACTGATGACGTGTTCTGTGGCCCAACTGGACGCCAAAATAGACTTCGATGAGTTGCGCGAGAACTGGGACCTCGGCGAGGCCGATCCCTCGAAGTTCCCGATGACGCTGGAAACGGCGCACCACCGCAAGGATGGCACGGTCTTTCCTATTGAGGTCCGCATCAGTCTGATACCGGCGGAAGACGGAACTCTGTTCGTTGCCATGGTTCGCGACATCACCGCGCGCGCCGCCGCCGAGGAAAAGCAGCGCGAGATGTACGCACAACTCGAACGCCATGCCGAGGAGCTCAGTGAATCGCGTAAAATGTTCGAGGCCCAGGCCGGCGAAATGGTCCAACTGGCCGAAGAACAGGCGGCCTTCAAGGAGATCGCCGACAAGGCCAACCGGGCCAAGTCGGACTTTCTGTCCTCCATGAGCCACGAATTGCGGACACCGATGAACGCCATTTTGGGCTTCGCGCAGATGCTGGAATACAACCCCAAGGAGCCGCTGAGCAGTATCCAGAAGGAAAGCGTCGACCACATTATGAAGGGCGGTCGTCACCTGCTGGATTTGATCAACGATATTCTCGACCTTGCCAAGATTGAAGCCGGAAAGGTCGACTTTTCCATCGAGAATATATCGCCGTCGAACATTCTCGAAGAATGTCTGTCGTTGATAACGAAAATGGCCGCGGAGAACGGGATCAAAATAACCGTCCCCGACCCATCGGCAAAAGTGCCAAGGGTGCGTGCCGATCACACCCGCCTCAAGCAGGTGTTGCTTAATCTGATGTCCAATGCGGTCAAGTACAACAGGGAAAACGGCACGGTATCTATCAGTTATAAAGAAACCGCAAACGCCATGCTGCGTATTGCCGTGAGCGATACCGGCGAAGGTATTTCCAAGGACGATCAAAGCAAACTGTTCAAACCGTTCAGCCGCCTTGGTGCCGAAAATACGGAGATCGAAGGGACCGGCATCGGCCTTGTCGTCTGCAAGGATCTGGTCGAACTTATGAACGGCACTGTCGGCGTGGACAGTGAATTGGGCAAGGGCTCGACGTTCTGGATTGAACTGCCCCGGGCTGAAGGCGACCACGACCACGCTCAGGCGATAGACGACGCCGTGGTGGCGCAACCCCAGGAGCGACTGACTGATGTCAGCGGTACCATGCTTTATGTGGAAGATAACCCGGACAATCTCAAACTGATGGAGTTAATCATCTCTCGCGTCGATGGCCTGTCCATGATCTCGACTCATACCGGCGAACTGGGTATAGAAATGGCCAGGGCTGAAAATCCTGACCTGATCATCCTCGACATCAACCTTCCGGGTATGAACGGCTTTGAGGCCCTGAAAAAACTTCGTGATTATGAAGAAACCAGAAACATTCCGGTTCTCGCCCTCAGTGCCGCCGCTACGCAAAGAGACATCGACAAAGGGATGGAGGCCGGGTTCCAGCGTTACCTGACCAAGCCCATTATGATTCCGGAAGTCATTACCGCCATCAAGGACGCCCTGGAAAAGCACTGATAAACGGTGTCGCCCAGGCGTGACGTTCCTTTCCATTGAGCATCGGATAGGGCTATGATGACAGGCGCTTTTCTTTAAGTATTCCGGGACTGTGATATGACGGATTTAGCCGCTCACACAGAGCACGAAATGGATGCAACGCAGGCTCATCACGGGCCGGTTCTTTGCGCCGTCGATTTCTCAGGCGACTCACGCATCGCCCTTAAGTGGGCCAACACAATTGCCTCCAGTCTGGAAACGGGGCTGTTGGTTCTTCATGTCATTCACGACCCCCTGGATTCCCCTGGCTATTACAAACAGGAGGAAGGCCAACATCTGCGACCGATGGAGGACGTCGCGGAATCGATGATGCGGGAATTCATTATTGACGAACTCGGGCTCGATCCAGCCGACGATAAGCCCGACCACGTGCAGACGATGCTGGTCGTCGGGGTACCGGTCTCGCGGATTCTTGAAGTCGCCGAAAAAGTCGATGCGCAAATTATCGTCATGGGCTCGCAAGGCCGGACCGGCCTGAAGCATTTGCTGATTGGCTCGAAAGCCGAACAAGTCGTCAGGCTGGCGCCGATCCCCGTGACCATTGTCAAGCAACCGAAGGAACAGGGTTAACACCCGCAAGGGCGAAATCAGACCGTGTCGTTCATCAACACCATAAAATACCGTGACCGGGGCGTTTTCTTCGTAACCCTGGTCGCCTTTTGCTTAAGCGCATGGCCACTGATGGCAAGCCCACAGACGAGCAATGACATCGACTGGTGGATCATGTCGATGGGGCTGGCCGGTGGCTTGGCGCTGTTTTTATTCGGCATGGAACAGATGGCCGAAGCCCTCAGGGTGGTCGCCGGCGACCGCATGAAGGCGATTCTCGGCAAGCTGACGTCGAACAGGGTGACCGGCCTGATCACCGGGGCCGGGGTGACTGCGGTGATCCAGTCCTCAAGCGTCACCACGGTCATGTTGGTCGGTTTCGTGACCGCCAACCTGATGAGTTTGTCGCAGGCCATCGGGGTCATTCTCGGGGCCGATATAGGGACCACCGTGACCGCCCAAATTGTCGCCTTCAAGGTGACGAAATACGCCCTGGCGCTGGTTGCCGTGGGTTTCTTCCTGATCTTCATCGGCAAGCGCGATAGCATTCGCCACTACGGCAATTTGATCATGGGCCTGGGCCTGATCTTTTTCGGCATGGCGGTGATGAGCGACGCCATGGAACCGCTGCGCACTTATGAGCCCTTCATCGGGATGATGCAGAGCGTCTCCCATCCGGCCGTTGGCATCCTCATCGCCACCGCCTTTACGGCGGTTGTCCAGTCGTCTTCGGCGGCCATGGGGGTGGTCATCGTCCTCGCCGCGCAGGGCCTGATTAGCCTGGAAGGCGGCATCGCCCTGGCCCTTGGCGCCAATATCGGAACCTGCGCCACGGCCGGGCTGGCCGCCATCGGTAAACCGCGCGAGGCCATTCGGGTGGCCGTCGCCCATGTCGCCTTCAAGGTCGCCGGGGTCGTCCTGGTGGTCTGGTGGATTCCCTATCTGGCCGATTTTTGCCGCGAGATTTCCCCGGCTTCCCCGCATTTGAGCGGCACCGCCAGGCTGGCCGCCGATACGCCCCGCCAGATCGCCAACGCCCATACGATTTTCAATGTCGGCATCGCCCTGCTTTTCCTGCCGGTTGCCCAGTTGTTCGCCCGCTTCTGCGAATGGGTAGTGCCGGACAAGCCGGTCTCTTTCGAGGAAGAGCAAGCCAAGCGTTTTGCCCCCCGGCCGTTGGATGACTCCCTGCTTTCGACACCGATACTGGCGCTCGAGGCGGTGCGCAGCGAAACCGGGCGTCAGGGCGAACGGGTGGTGCAAATGTTCGATGGCATTCTCGCCGCAGTGCTCACCGGCAACGCCCGGAATTTGCAAATCATCCAGGATATGGACGCCGCCGTCGACGCCCTGCACGGTCATGTGGTGCAGTTTCTCGGCAAGATCAGCAGGGGCGAATTGACCGATCAGGAACGCCAGGAATTGATGAATCTGATGCAATCGACCAATCTGTTTGAAGAAATCGGCGACATTATCGAAACAAATCTGGTGACGCTGGGGCGGCGGCGGATCGAGGAGAAAATCGTCATCAGCGACGAGACGCGCTCGATCATCAGCGAATTTCACCGGGTCGTCGCCAACGCCTTGAAAGATTCCGTCAAGGCGGTCAGGGGTGGCAACGCGGAAGCGGCTCAGCAAGTCGTCGCCCTGAAAAGTGAAATCAGGGGGATGGCCAAACAGACCATGCGACACGGCATCGAACGCCTGGTCGCCGATGAACCCAACCGGTTCAGGACATACACCCGTGAAATGGAAATCTTCGAGAACTTCCAGCGTATCTATACCCTGTGCCGGTCGCTGGCGCGGGCCTCTATCGTCGAAGAAGCCGAGCCGCCAAGCGCAACGTCGCCTTAAGACAATTTTCAGTTTGTCATGATTATCTGATGATCTAGTTGAACGCCGAGAGATTGATTTCAATGGAACTACGCAGAATAGGCATTACCTGGCCGCTGTCGGACAGCCATGGCTGGGGGGTTTTCGGTCTTAACCTGGCCTTGAATCTGATCCGCAACGGACCGACCACCCCGATCCTGTTCGTCAATCCCCAGTTATCCAATCCGGCGGAGCAGACCATCGCCGCGCTGACCCGTTTTGTCCAGGAAGGCCAGCAGATCGCCGCGCAAGTTGAGCCATTGGTAAAGCCTGTGACCTTTAACGAAGCGGTTTTAATTCATGTCCTTTACAACGATTTTATGGACGAAGGATTTATGGAGCATACGCGGGGCCATCACAACGTCGGCTTTATTTTCTTCGAGAATGGCGAGATCACCGCCGATGCGGTCGCGCGGGCGGCAAAGTGGGATCGTATTCTCGTCGGCTCGACATGGAATGAGCAACTTTGCAAGGCTGCCGGGATCGACGATGTCGTCTTCGTCTCGCAAGGTATCGACACCGAGCTGTTTAAACCGGCCCCGCCGCAAGATAAATTCCCCGACCGCTTCGTCATTTTTTCCGGCGGTAAACTTGAACTGCGCAAAGGCCAGGATATCGTGCTCGAGGCCTTTAAGCGTTTCCACCAACGCCACCCCGACAGCCTGTTGATCACGGCTTGGCAAAATCATTGGCCGGCAACCATCGGCTCGATGATGGAAAGCCCCTTTGTTAAGTCTTTGCCGGGCCTCGACGCCCAAGGCCAATTGATGATCGAAGCCTGGGCGGTGGCCCACGGATTGCCCGCGGGTGCCGTCGTTGATAGCGGCTGGGTGGCCAATGCGGTGTTGCCGGAATTGCTCCATCAGGCCGATGTTGCCCTGTTCCCCAACCGCGCCGAAGGCGGCACCAATCTGGCCGCCATGGAAGCCATGGCCTGTGGCGTGCCCTGTATCCTATCGGCCAATAGCGGCCATCTGGATCTGATCGACGATGACAATTGTTATGTCTTGCAGGAGCAGACGCCGGGTCAATTTACCGACGATCCGGGTGGCCACTGGCGCGACTCGTCGGTCGATGAAATTGTTGAGAAACTCGAGGCCGCCTACACAGGTGGCGCAGAGCGCAAGCGGCGCGGCGACAAGGGGGCGGAATTCATGAAACGGCTGTCATGGCAAAATCAGGTGGCCAAGATCGTCACCGCTATCGAGGATTTTCTCTAAGTCTTGACCGCCGGTTTCAACAGGAAGGACCAATAGGTATCGGGCCCGGCGGGGACCGTGAAATTCAAGTCCTTTGCCCATTCCTCCGTGAAGTTGGAGCGATGGAACAAGCTTCTCCACATGGACAGCCCCAAGACGCTGTAATGGTTGGGATTGGTTTCATGGTGGCAGACCGTGTCGGGGGCCGGGACTTCGACGTAAAGGCGACCGTCTCCTTCGAGCAGGCGATGGAACTCCGAAAGGGTAAAGAACGGATAGATGCTGTGCTCCAGGGCGTGGCGGCACCAGATGAAATCAAACTTCTCATTGCCGAATTCGAGACGGGCCATGTCCATTTCCCGGACGTCGAAGCCTTTCGACAGGCAAACCTCTAAGTCTGCGCCCAGGGTAATGCCGGTTGCCGGCATGCCGTGTTGTTTGAAGATTTCCAAAGCGAAACCCTGACCGCAGCCGATGTCGAGAACTCGCGCGCCGGGTTTTAACTGGCCGCTTTCAATGAGCAGATCGAGAACCTGGCCGGTGATCGCGCTATGAATATCGCTCGACGGTTCAGGGTAGATATCACTGTTAACCTGTTTGAGGAATGCGTCCAAACGTTCGAAATTTTTCATATTCATTGTTCCTGTCCGTCAACAACCGGCCTGCTTATGGGCCGAGAAACAGCCAATGGCGCGGGCTAACGGTAGCATCGGTTTTTTTGGGGGGTCGACTGTTAGTTGCATGTAAACAAACGAGAATAATAACAATTGAACTCTACCATGGCTAGCGTAATAGGCGTCAAATTGGTTCCAAAAAATGTGTATTTTGCGCTATGTCTAGGTTAAAAAGTAACAATCAGATATCTGTCTTAAGGGGTGGGGCTCCCTAGAACAGTAATACAATAAGAAACGCCATTCTAGGGGTGTGTTATGTCTAGCGGTGGGACAGTTCAGTTAGGAGAGGACGAAAGAGCCGCAATTCCACTTATCCTGCGCTACGAACTTCTCAGGCGCAGAGAATTTCACGACATCATTGCGGCCCTCTTGCCGAAAAAACCCGACACACAGACAGCAACAAGCTTGCCGCGCTCTTGTTGGGAGGTCGTGCTTTTTCTTGTCGAGGAATATATCTCCGCGAGAACAACGGCCATCTCCGATATCCATACACAAATAGGGGTGTCAAAAAGCACTGCCAGCAGGCATATCCACTACCTGATATCCCTAGGCGTCGTCAGCGAACGCATCGACAGTAACGATCATCGGCGCCATTTGGTGCGCCTAAGCCCTCTCTATTTGGAAAAAGTCGATCAATATCTGGCGAGTTGCGCCGAGGAATTAAAAGACCTCATCAAACTCTATGACAGACGCGAACGTAGCAGCGCGTTGGATTTGCTGAAGGTTGGTGAACAGGAATTGGCCGAGCAGACGGCGTTGCTGGAGGCCACCCTGAATTCCATAGACCACGGTTTCGCGGTCTGGGACGACCACCACCGTCTGGCTTTCTGGAACGCAAAATGTGTCGATTTTTGGTACCAATTTGACGGCATTCGGCCCGGCATGACGAAGCTGGATTTGCTGCGTCATTTGGCGGCGCAGGGCGTGTTCGGACCCGGAAACAAAGACAAGTTGGCGGATCAAGAGTTTCAGAAAATCCTTGCCGCAGGACCCGACTCGGAAGAAGAATTCACGATGCTGGACGGCCGTCAGATATTTTTGCGGCGCTATCCCATGCCCAACGCCGGAAACGCTACCGTTTATACTGACGTCAGCGAGCGCAAGCTGCTCGAGCAAAGTCTGTGCGAAGCCCATGAAAGCCTGAAAATAAAAGCCGACGAAAAAATCAGTATGCTGTCGCTTGCCATCGAACAAAATCCAGCTTCGGTCGTGATCACCGATAGCCATGGAAATATCGAATATGTGAATCCTGCCTTCGAAAAAATTACAGGATACGCCGCCGCAGAAGTCTTAAACAGAAACCCACGGTTGTTGAAATCCGGCGACAAAACCCAAGAGGAATATCAGGTCCTTTGGAAGACCATTCGCGCGGGCCAGGTATGGCGTGGCGAGTTTCACAATAAAAGAAAAGATGGCTCTCTGTACTGGGAGAAATCAATTATTTCTCCAGTAAAAGATAAGAGCGGTAAAATTATTAAATTCCTTGCCATCAAGGAAGACTACACCGCACACAAGGAAATGGAGGAGGCCCTGCAAGAGGGTGACGAACGTTTTCAGGCACTTTTCGAGCAGTCTCCCGCCGGTGTCGGGGTGGAGGACTATTCGGGGGTAAAGCGCATTGTCGATAAATTGCGCATTGATGGCGTCAGAAACCTTCAAGAATACTTCCTGGCCAACAAAGATATCCTGCGCGCAGCCGTGTCGACGATACGGACCGTTGATACGGGGCATTGTCGTTTAAAAGCTTTTTGGCTTACGAAGGGGATATAAAACGTTGGTGGGGCACCGAAGGGTTGCCCGAATTCTACGCAGAGGAGATCTCTGCGTTGGCCGAACATGGCAAAAAACAATCAGCAAGAATTTTGGTCAACACGGTGGCGGGTGCCTCCGTCATCGTCGAATGCGAAGGCCAAATTATGCGCGGCCACGAAGACACGTGGTCGCGTGTCGTTACGACGTATATGGACTTGACGGAACTCCACAAATCTCACGACGATCTCGAAATACGCATTAAGGCGCGCACCCACGAGTTGACGAAGGAAATCCATGAACGCCAGATGGTCCAGGCGGAACTGCTCGATAGAACCGAACTCCAGCAACTGCTGTACACAATCGCAAGCATCGCCAACAAGGCCACGGATACGGACGCCGCGATGGCGGCCTGCCTGAAGGAGATCTGCGGCTATACGACATGGCCGATCGGACATATCTATATCGTTTCGCCGTCCGATCCCGAGAAACTTATTCCCACGGATATCTGGCATCTGGAGGATACACAATGGCTTGCCGATTTTTACGACATCACCATGGTGACAGAGTTCAGTAAGGGGGTCGGCTTGCCGGGCTGCGTTCTGGCCAGCGGTGAACCGCAGTGGATTGAAGACATATCCAAGGCTGATAATTTCCCCAGGGCGCGACAAGGAATCGATATCATTGTGAAGGCCGGGTTCGCTTTTCCCATCAAGGTCAGAGACGAAGTCGTGGCAGTGATGGAATTTTTCTCACCGTTCGATCAGAAAGCAGATCAATCACTGCTGCAATCTCTCGCTCACATCGGCAACCAGATTGGCCGCCTGCACGAGCGTGCGGCTGCGCAAAAGGACCTGCTCGCGGCGAAGGAGAAAGCCGAAACCGCCAACATGACAAAAAACACATTCCTGTCCTCGATGAGCCACGAGTTGCGCACCCCTCTCAATGCAATTATTGGCTTTTCGAGTATGATAAACGAGAAGGTTTTCGGTTCCATAAAAAATGAAAACTACGAAGGATACATAAAAGACATTCATAACTCCGGCCAGCATCTTCTGGCTCTTATCAACGACATTCTCGATATTGCCACTATTGAGGCCGGTGCTATTGAACTAGAGAAAGAAAATTTCCGTATATCCGAAGTTGTCGATTCTTCGGTCAGCTTAATCAACCCCCGGGCGAGGGTCGGGCAGGTCAGCGTTGTCTCTCTCGTCGATTCCAAAGTCCCGCAGATTTACGCCGACAAGCGGCGGGTCAGGCAGGTATTTCTCAACCTGCTCAGCAATGCCGTCAAGTTTACCCCGGAGGACGGGAAAGTGACGATAAATGCGTGGTTGAACGATGACGGCTCCCTTGGCGTTTGCGTGACCGATACCGGTGTCGGTATGGATGAAGACGGGATTGTCGTAGCCTTACACAAATTTGGTCAGGTGGACAGCGGCCTGGACCGCAAGAGCGAAGGAACCGGTTTGGGCCTGCCCCTGAGCATGGAGCTGATGGAACTGCATGGCGGAACCCTGGAAGTCGAAAGCGAGAAAGGCCACGGAACTTCGATAACCGCGACTTTCCCCAAGCAGTGTGTCGGCCAGGGTGATCCCTAAGGATCAAAGGTCACCGCCGCGCAATCTGCGCCGTCTATGCTTGGCTATTCCCTTGATGGAGAATTCTCGGTAGTGTTGAGGCAATCGCCCAGATTATCATGTTAATGTCACTTCCTGTCAAAACGTACGACACCCGATGAATACCTATTTACAGTTCCTCGATCCTCGCCAGGATCTATCCGTTGCTTACTTGAGCAGCTACAACGTGCCGCTAGTCATGCTCTCGGTTCTGATGGCGGTGCTTGCATCATTTGTCGCCCTGCATTTGACCGGCCGCATACAGCATGCCGCAACGAGCGGTGGGGCGGCGATGTGGTTGACCGCCGGATCATTGGCAATGGGCGGTGGCGTCTGGGCCATGCACTTCATCGGCATGTTGGCCTTCAACCTACCCTGTGGCATTTACTACGATCCCATCGTGACCCTTGTATCTATGGTCCCTGGTGTGTTGGCCAGTGCCGTGGGATTGGCGACGATTAGTCGTCCCGTCATTTCACTGCGCGACCTCAGCCTCGGCGGCATCCTGATGGGTGGCGGCATCGGCACCATGCACTATTGCGGTATGGCAGCGATGCGCCTTGACGGGATGATTTACTACTCACCTGTACTGTTCGCTGTTTCTCTTGGTTTTGCGATCATCCTGGCGATGATTTCACTCTATATAAAATTTGTCTTGCAATCCCGCCAACGGCATAGGCCGCAATGGGGCAACTCGATTTTGGGCGCGTTCATCATGGGCGTTGCCATTTCCGGCATGCACTATATCGCCATGGAGGCGGCTTACTTCATCCCCGGCGGCGGCGAACCCATTGATCAGGGCAATATTTCACCGACCACCCTGGCGCTCGGCATTACCATGATCGTCACGATGGTCATGTTGATGACTTTTGCGGCTGCCGTGCGGGCCCGCTTACTGGAAACCATTAAGGACCTGAAAGCCGCTGGCGTCACCCGTGAACATGCCGAAAAAGAATTGTTCGATAAGGTAACGGAGCTGAATTTTCAAAAATTTGCCCTCGATGAACATGCGATTGTCAGTATCACCGACGTCAAAGGCACTATCACATACGTCAATAGCAAGTTCTGCGACATTAGCGGCTATGCCCGCGACGAATTGCTGGGACAAAATCACCGCATCCTTAAATCCGGGGAGCATTTGGCGGAATACTACAAGGAGTTATGGCAGACCATCGCTTCGGGAAAACCGTGGCACGGGGAGATAAAAAACCGCAAGAAGGGCGGTGGTTCTTATTGGGTCAAGGCGACGATTGTGCCGTTTCTCGATAGCGCGGGCAAACCTTTCCAATATGTCGCCATCCGCACCGACATCACCGAACGTAAAGAAGCCGAACGTGACGCGCAGGAAGCCCGCGCCGATGCTGAAATAGCCAACGAGGCCAAGTCCAACTTTCTCGCCAATATGAGCCATGAACTGCGGACACCCCTGAATGCCATCTTGGGATTTTCCGAAATGATGCAAATGCAGGCTTTCGGAGCAATCGGTTCTGTCAAATAC
>CBFDEA010000018.1:0-10824 GCA_965603695.1 uncultured Rhodospirillaceae bacterium
GGGATTGATGGCCAGGGCATTGCGAAAACTTGCGATGGCTTCGTCATATTTTTGCTGTTGGTTCAGGGCATTGCCAAGATTGGCGTGGGCTTCGGCAAAGCCGGGCCTGATGGCGAGGGCCTTATGATAGCATTGTATGGCCGCGTCCAGTTTGTCGAATTCTTTTAGGGCAACCCCAAGATTGGTGTGGGCTTCGGCGTAATCGGGCTTAATGGCCAGGGCTTTGTCGTAACTTTCGATGGCCTCATCGATTTTGCCTAGCGCTTTTAATGTGTTGCCAAGGTTGAAATGGCCCTCGGCGTAATCGGGGTTAATGGCCAGGGCATTGCGATAGCTGGCCACGGCCGCGTCCAGTTTGTTCAATTCGCTTAGCGCATTGCCAAGATTGCTATGGGCATCGACGTAATCGGGCTTAAGGACGAGGGCTTTGCCGATCAATTCAACGGCAGCGTCGAATTTGCCGACCTGAAGGGCAATCACCCCCAACAAATGCAAGGCGACAGGATGCTTGGGGTCGGCTTGCAAGACCTGCTGGTAAAGGCCTTCGGCCCCAGGCAAATCACCGGCATTATGGCGCTGCACGGCAAGGCTGAGGGTTTCCTGGATTGCTTGCGCCTGTTGTCCGGGGGAACGGCTTAAGGACTTTCCGGACTTTGCGTTGCGGGCCGCTTTTTTGGCGAGTTTTTCTTGCCGACGTTTTTCAGCCCTGTTCATATTTTCACCATTCCCCCGGCAACGACCTTAGAGCGCGCGTCTTTCATAACCGCCTGATTGTCAGCGGTTTTGGCGGTTCTCGATCAGGTCGTCGACGACGCCGGGGTCGGCCAGGGTCGAGGTGTCGCCCAGGGTGGCAAAGTCGTTTTCACCGATCTTGCGTAAAATGCGCCGCATGATTTTGCCGGACCGGGTTTTCGGTAATCCCGGCGCCCACTGAATCCAGTCGGGCGAGGCGATGGGGCCGATCTCTTTGCGGACCCAGGTCACCAGCTCTTTTTTCAATTCATCGGTCGGCTCGACATGGGCGTTCAGGGTGACGTAGGCATAGATGCCCTGCCCCTTGATGTCGTGCGGTGCGCCGACGACGGCGGCCTCGGCAACATCGTGGTGGGCGACCAGCGCACTTTCGACTTCCGCCGTTCCCATGCGATGGCCCGAAACGTTGATCACGTCATCGACGCGCCCGGTGATCCAGTAGTAACCGTCTTCGTCGCGACGACAGCCGTCACCGGTGAAGTACTTGCCGGGATAGGTCGAAAAATAGGTCTGCACGAAGCGTTCATGATCGCCATAAACAGAGCGCATCTGACCGGGCCAGGAATCGACGATACACAGATTGCCCGATGTTGCACCTTCGAGTGTTTTGCCATCGCCATCGACCAGTTCGGGCTGAATGCCGAAGAACGGCCGTGTCGCCGAGCCGGGCTTTGTCGCGGTCGCACCGGGCAGCGGCGTAATCATGATGCCGCCGGTTTCGGTCTGCCACCAGGTATCGACAATCGGGCAACGGCCTTCGCCGACAACGGTGTGATACCACATCCAGGCTTCCGGATTGATCGGTTCGCCAACCGTGCCGAGCAACCTGAGCGATTTCCTCGAGGTCTTCTTGACCGGCCCTTCGCCGTCGCGCATGAGGGCGCGAATGGCCGTCGGTGCCGTGTAGAAAATATTGACGTCGTGCTTGTCGCAAACCTGCCACATGCGCGAACTGTCAGGATAGGTGGGCAGGCCTTCGAACATCACGGTGATGGCGCCGTTGGCCAGCGGTCCATAGACGATGTAGCTGTGTCCGGTGACCCAGCCGACATCGGCGGTGCACCAGTAGACATCGCCGTCATGGTAATCGAAGACGTATTGATGGGTCATCGCGGCGTAGACCATGTAGCCGCCGGTGGTGTGCAGGACACCCTTGGGCTGGCCGGTCGAGCCGGAGGTATAGAGGATGAACATCGGGTCTTCGGCGTTCATTTCCTCAGGCGGGCAATCGGCGGCGGCAGCGTCGCAGGCCTGCGTATAATGGACATCGCGGCCCTCGACCCAGTTGACATCGGCGCCGGTGCGATTGACGACAAACACGGTCTCAACGCCGGGGCAGCCTTCAAGCGCCTTGTCGGTGTTGACTTTCAGCGGAATCGGTTTGCCACCGCGCACGCCTTCATCGGCGGTAATCACGCAATTGGAATCACAATCGTTGATGCGTCCGGCCAGGGCGTCGGGCGAGAAGCCACCGAAAACGATAGAATGAATAGCGCCGATACGGACGCACGCCAGCATGGCGACGGCGGCCTCGGGAACCATCGGCATGTAAAGGGTGACGACGTCGCCTTTCTTGATGCCGCGGGCCTTCATGGCGTTGGCGAAGCGGCAGACCTGTTCGTGCAGCTCCTTGTAGGTGATTTTTTTATCGACGCTGGGGTCGTCGCCTTCCCAGATAATCGCGGTCTGGTCGCCGCGCGTACCTAAGTGGCGGTCGAGGCAATTGACCGAGGCATTGAGGGTGCCGTCATGGAACCATTTGATTGAAACATCGGGGGCGTTGTAGTTGACTTCTTTAACTTGGGTGTAGGGCTTGATCCAGTCGATGCGCTTGCCCTGCTCGCCCCAAAAGCCTGCGTTGTCCTCGACGGACTGTTTATACATCTCAAGGTACTTGGCGTTATCGGCCCACGCGGTCTCGGCCAATGCGGCGGGAACCGGGAATAATTCGTTGTCTGACATGGTATTCGTGCCTCCCTGAATAATATTCATCGTCCCCCGTGTTGCCCAGGAAACCAATGCGATAATGATTATCAAAAAAAACGGGGCGGGAAACAAGGGGCGATGTTATTCGTTCAGATAAATCGCCCCGTCGCGGATCGTAAAGGCGACCTGCCTTAAGCTTTGCTCGGCGCAGGGACCGGCAACGCAGTAGCCGTCCTCGATCCTGAAAAGGGCCCCGTGGGTGGAGCACAAAATCATCGATTTGTCCGGGTTGAGGAAGCGGCCCGGGGCAAAATCGAGCGGCGAGCCGATATGCGGGCAACTGTTCAGGTAGACGAAGGCGCGCATGCCTTGCCTGACGACGATGAAACTTTTCATTTGGCCGTCATGACCGGCAAAGAAGCCGCCTGAATCGCCGTCCTCGATATCGTCCAGGTGGCAAAGCTTGATCGGTTCAGGCGTCAAGCTTGTGGTCCGAAAACCAGTTTCCAGGGTTTAATGACGACGCTTTCAAAAAGCCCCGCCAGGGCGTAAGGGTCGGCGGCGGCGAAGGCTTCTGCGGCGGCGCGGTCGGGGAAATCGACAATCAGCAGTGAGCCGTTCATGCCGGCCCCGTCTTCATCAAGAATTGGCCCTGCGGTATAAAGGTTGGCGCGGTGGCCTTTAAGGAAATCTACATGGGCCGGGCGGTTGTCGGCGCGCACCTGTGCGGCGCCGGGTTTGTCGGTGCAATGGATGATGAAATGCATGGCAGTCTTCCTTAAAGTCCTTGGACGAAGTTAAATTATTATCCCAGCGGATCTTCGGCGCCAACTGGCCGTGCCAGCAGGCTTTTGATCGTCGCGTCGATATCGGCGTTGTTGTTGAGAATTTGGTCCATGGCGGTGCACAGCGGCGCATCGACGCCGAGGCTTTCGGCCAGGCGCACGGCGGAAGACGCGGTAAACACGCCTTCGCTTACCGAGGTCCGCGCCTTAAGAATATCATCGAGCGTGCGGCCTTGGCCCAAGGCGACGCCGAGCGAGAAATTGCGCGATTGCATGGCGTTGCAGGTCAGTGTCAGATCGCCGACACCCGACAGCCCGACCAGGGTTTCAGGGTCGGCTCCCTTGGCGTTGGCCAAACGGGCGATTTCGGCCAGTCCCCGCGTGATAAAGGCGGCCCGTGCATTGTCGCCAAGGCCCCTGCCCTCAATAATGCCGCAACCGATGGCCAGAACGTTCTTGATCGCGCCACCAAGTTCGGCCCCGACAACATCGGCGCTGCGGTAGGCGCGAAAAGTCGGGGTGCCGATCGCCTGAGCCAAAGCCGTCGCCTGGGTTAAATCCTTCGAGGCCAAGATGATCGCCGTCGGCAGGCCGCGGGCGACTTCGATGGCGAAGGTCGGACCGGACAGCACGGCCAGGGTAACGCCAGGTAAAGTCTCGGTGCAGACCTCGCTCAGTAAAGCGCCGCTATTTTGCTCGATGCCCTTGGCGCAGATGACGCCAGGCACCCCGTCGCGCCACGACGCGGCCATTTGCGTGGTCGCGGCGCGCATGAATTGGGCCGGCATGACCAACAGCACGGCGTCGCAGGCGGTGATGTCTTTAAAGTCGGTGGTCGCCTTAATCTCTTTGTCGAGCTTAATGCCGGGCAAAAAAAGATTGTTCTCGTGGTTTTTGTTGATGGACTCGACGACATCGGCCTCGTGGGCCTGAATAATGACATCGCGCCCGGCCCGTCTGAGCGTCGTGGCCAAAGCCGTGCCCCAGGCCCCGGCCCCGGCAATGCCGATTTTCTGGATTGTCTTGCTCATTGGATTGTTATGGCCTCTTGCCGGTTTAGATTCAAGCCTTGGCCCCGGCGACGGCGGCGTCCGGGTCGAGCGGCCAGCGCGGGCGCGGCCGATAATCCAGATTGTCCCGGGCCGCGTCAAGGCCCAGCGCCTGGATTCGCTCAATCCCCGCCCAGGCGATCATCGCCGCATTGTCCGTGCACAGGTTAATCGGCGGGGCGACAAGATCGATCGAGCGCTCATCGGCCAGGCGTTGCAGTCTTTGCCGCAGGCTCTGGTTGGCGGCGACGCCACCGGCGATAACCAGAGTGCGGCCTTGCGGGTGTTGTTTAAGAAAAATATCCAGGGCGTGGCCGGTGCGGTCGGCCAGCACGTCACCCGCCGCGGCCTGAAATCCGGCGCACAGATCGGCGATATCCTGCTTTTGAAAGGGTCCGTCTGGCAAAGCCATGGCGACGTGGCGGACCGCTGTTTTCAGGCCGGAGAAAGAAAAGTCGCAGCCGGGTCGCCCTTTCATCGGGCGCGGCAGGGCGAAACGCTCGGCGTTGCCTTTGCTGGCCATGGCCTCGACGGCCGGGCCGCCGGGATAGCCGATGCCAAGCATTTTAGCGGTTTTATCGAAGGCTTCACCGAGCGCGTCGTCGATGGTCGTGCCCAAACGTTGGTAACGTCCCGGCCCCTCGACGCTTAAAAGCTGGCAATGGCCGCCCGATACCAGCAGCAACAGATAGGGGAATGCGATTTTGTTGGCGGTATCGAGGCGGGCGCTCAGGGCGTGGCCTTCAAGATGATTGATGGCGATAAACGGCAGCTTGCAGGCGACCGCGATGGCCTTGGCCGTCATCACCCCGACGATGACGCCGCCGATAAGGCCCGGCCCACCGGTCGCCGCGACGGCGTCGAGTTGGTCGAACCTGATCCCGGCCTCATTCATCGTCTTGTCGACCAGCCGGTCGATATATTGCAGGTGGGCGCGCGCCGCGACTTCCGGGACGACGCCGCCATAGGGGCGGTGCTCGTCCAGTTGCGAGAGCACGGTTTCGGCCAAAATCTCGCCCTCGCCGTTAACCACGGCGGCGGCGGTTTCATCGCAACTTGTCTCGATACCCAGTACGATCATTTATAAAAACAGTCTCATTGATTAAGATGGTCAGGGACTTTACTCTCTAGCTTCTATCCGAACCATTACTTTGAGTACGTTTTTATGACCTCCCCCGCATCGCTTCGCATCGGCACCCGTGGCAGCCCACTGGCCTTGGCTCAGGCCGAAGAAGTCAAAGCCCGCATAATCACCGCTTTTCCCGACTTGGAGGAGAGCCCCGAAATCGTCATTATCAAGACGACCGGCGATATGATCCTGGATCGGGCGCTGGCGGAAGTCGGCGGCAAGGGCCTGTTCACCAAGGAAATAGACGACGCCATGCTGGATGGCCGCATCGATCTTGCCGTCCATTCCATGAAAGACGTACCGACATGGCTGCCCGAGGGTATCGTCCTGCCGTGTATGCTGGAACGCGAAGACCCGCGCGACGCCTTTATCAGTGAAAAAGCCAAATCCATCGCCGATCTGCCACCCGGCAGCGTCATTGGCACGGCGGCGTTACGGCGTCAGGCCCTGATTTTACACATCCGTCCGGACCTTGAGGTCATAACCTTTCGCGGCAATGTGCAGAGCCGCCTGCGCAAATTGGCCGAAGGTCAGGTCGACGCCACCCTGCTCGCCCTGGCCGGGCTCAATCGTTTGGGCAACGCCGATGTGGCGACGTCGATCATTGAACCCGAAGAGATGTTGCCGGCGGTGGCCCAGGGGGCCATCGGCGTTACCTGTCGCACAGACGATGAGCGCGCCCACACGGTGCTGGCGGCGCTTAATCACGGCGACACGGTGCTGCGGGTGAGTGCGGAACGGGCCTTGCTTGAGGTTCTCGATGGATCGTGTCGGACACCCATCGCCGCGCTAGCGGAAATTGACGGGCACGGCGGATTTTCTCTGCGCGGCCTGATTGCCAAGCCCGATGGCAGCGAAGTCTTGCAGACCAAACGCAGTGGCAGCATTGCTGAGGCCGAAGCGCTGGGCCGGGACGCCGGAGAAGAATTGAAAGAACGCGCCGGTCCCGGTTTTTTGGAGTGACTCTTTAGTTATGCGGTTGATGATTACCCGCCCGCTGGAAGACGCCGCGTCGCTGGCCGAGGAATTTGCGGGCTTGGGCGTCGAGTCCATGGTGGAGCCGTTGCTGAGCATTGACCTATCGGAGGCGGGCAGTCCCGACTTAAGCGGCGTCCAGGCACTGTTGCTGACCAGCGCCAATGGCGTGCGTGCCTATTGCGCCCTGGCCCGCGATCGCCGCTTGCCGGTCTATGCCGTCGGCGACGCCACGGCGCGGGCGGCAAAAGACGCTGGCTTTGCAACAGTCATAAGCGCCGCCGGTGATGTCGCCAGCCTGGCGGGTCTGGTGCGCGAGAAGCTTAACCCCCGGGACGGCGCGCTTGTGCATGTGGCGGGATCGAATGTCGCGGGCGATCTGGCCGGACTTCTCGGTCAGGCCGGTTTTGAATATCGCCGGGTTCAGCTTTATCATGCCCGTAAGGCTGTGGCGCTGTCGCCGTTGGCGATAAGCGCCCTTGAAAGTGGCGCAATTGACGGCGTCGTCCTGTATTCGCCGCGCACGGCGGAAAGATTTGTCGATTTGCTAAGAAAAGCCGGGGCTGCGGACTTGGCCAGAGGGTTGATCGCTTTTTGTCTCAGTGACGCCGTTGCCGCCCGCGCCGGGGCGTTGGCGTGGTCCCAGGTGGTCGTCGCCGCGACCCCGGATCAGGCGGCGCTGATAAAAAGCGTCAAGGAAATGAACCCAGGCGCATGATTTATCTAAGCCGGATCGAAGACACCTGATATTATCAAAGAGTTGGAATTTATGAGGACCGGCGCGTGAGCGAAAAGATCAAGAAAGAAAAAACACCAGGCAAAGCCGCAGGCAAAGCACCAGGCAAGGCTTCGGCGAAGCCTAGCGATAGCGTCAAGCCGCAAGAGCCTTCAGCCGAACCGAAGCCATCAGCCAAGTCAAAAGAGGCACCAGCCAAGCCGCTGGTTTCCTCGAACAACGAAGAAGGCGGCGTTTCAGGCTCTCTGTTTGCCCTGTTGCTCACGGTCATCGTCATCGGCGGCGGCTTTGCGACACAACCCTTGTGGTCGCCCTACGTTGTCGATTACCTGCCGCAGTTGGAAAAATCAGCGGAAATTGTCGCCCCCGAAGATACCTTAGTCGATCGCATCGATCTGATCGAAAAGGAAATCAGTCAGGTCCGTCAAAGTGGTGAAGTCATCGCCGACCTTGAGCGCCAGCGCGGTCAGATGAATCAGTCCTTCGAAGGGGTCATGGCGCGGATTGTCGAATTGGAAAAACAGATCGATTATGTCCGCGGTATGTTGCAGGCGACATCGCCGCCGGCCGACGCGGTGGCAACCAACGAATCCCTGCTTCGCCTGAGCGCCCGGATGAACAAGCTGGAAGCCAGCGACGAGACGGTCAATGCCGTCATGGAGCGACTGGCGACGTTGGAACTGGCGATGGCCGACAGTGGCTCAAACTCCACGAGCACCGCCGAACAGTTGGCGCAATCCATGGCGGCAATATCTGAACGGATCGGCAGCCTTGAATCGGGAATTACGCAATCCAGCGCCGGTGACGTGCGGGCGCAAAAGCAGGTGCAGGCCCAGACTCTGGTGCTGGCGGTCGGCCATCTGCGCGAGACCCTGCGTACAAGCGCACCCTTTGCCCCGGCCCTGGGGGCGCTTGAGGCGCTCGGCCACGGCGATCCCGATATCATGCGCGGGGTCAATGAATTGGCCCCGTTCGCGCAAACCGGCATCGCCACCCTGGACACCCTGCGCCGGGATTTCATTGCCACCGCCGCGGCCATTGCCGGGCGCAGCCCCCAGGGCGAGGACGGGGCGCCGTCCGAAGACGTGATCGGCGGCGTTATAAGCTCAATCAAATCGCTGGTCACTGTGCGCAAGGCCGGAACGCCGGTCGCCGACGTCGCCACCGGCCCGCTCGGCACCGCCAAGGCCCTGCTCGAGGAAGGCAACCTCACGGCGGCGGTTGCGATCTTATCGGAAATGGACGGCTTTGAGGCGAGCGCCGCAGCACCCTGGTTAGAGCGGGCGCGGGCGCGGCTGATGGCGGAAACGACCCTCTCGAGACTGCATGTTTTTGTCGTCTCGTTGCTGGTCCCGGTTAATAATTAGGCGAAGCGAGTAAACTTAAAATGTTACGTGCCCTTTGGATCATGTTGTTGCTCGGCTTGCTGGCCACGCTGGCCATGTGGCTGGCCGACAACCCTGGTCAGGTCAGTCTGGTTTGGTACGGTTATGTGGTCGAAACCTCTGCCGCCGTTCTCGTCGCCGGGCTCGTCGCCGTGGCTTTTTTGTCGGCGCTTGTTTATCGGTTCTGGATCTTTTTGCGCGGCGTTCCCGCCGGTATTTCCCGCTTCCGTCGGGATGGCCGCAGGCGGCGCGGATATTTAGCGTTAAGTCGCGGCATGGTCGCCGTTGCCGCCGGTGATGGCGGCGAGGCCAGCAGACAGGCAGGTCGCGCCGATGAACTGCTCGACGAGCCGGGCTTAACGATGTTGCTTTCGGCCCAGTCGGCGCAACTCAGCGGCGACGATAAAGCGGCGGAGAAATTTTTCAGCGAAATGCTGAACAACCCGGACATGGAATTTCTCGGCCTGCGCGGTTTGCTCAATCAGGCGATCAAACGCAAAGATGGCGGCGATGCCTTGAAATGGGCGCGCCGGGCAAACCGGCTAAAACCCGAAAGTGCCTGGCTCGCCCAGACCCTGTTCGATCTCGCCAGTCGCAGCGGCCTGTGGGCGGAAGCCGATGAAGCCCTGGCCGTGGCGATCAACAAAAAACATGTCACGCCAGCCGAGGCGCGGCGTCCAAGGGCGGTCCTCGGCCACCTGATGAGCATCAATGCGCAGAGCAGTGGCGAGCATGCCAAAGCCCTGAAATTATCGAAGAAAGCCTGTCAGGACGCGCCGGGGCTAAGCCCCGCCCATGTCCATTATGCGGGCCTGCTCAAAAGTGCCGGCAAAGACCGCAAGGCCGCCAATGTGCTGGAGGCTGCCTGGGCCACCTCGCCGCTTCCCGAACTCGCCGAAGCCTATTGGCGGGTCACGGGCAACAACGCCGACGCCATGGCCCGCATGAAAGCGGCGCAGGGCCTTGCGGCGTTCAACCCGAAACACTCAGGCACGGCGATGATGCTGGCCCGGGCGGCGCTCGAAGCAGGCCTTTGGGGCGAGGCCCGCAAGGGCCTTAAGGACATCGAATTATCCGGCGAGCCGGTTTCGGCAAGTTATTGCCAGTTGATGGCCAGCCTCGAGGAAGCCGAAGGCCAGGACATGATCGCCGCCCGCGAATGGCTGGTCCGCAGCGCCAGCGCCAGTCCCGATGCGACTTGGGTCTGCGAAGATTGCGGCAACGCCGCCGACACCTGGACGGCGTTGTGCGGCGGTTGCGGCGGTTTCGATAAATTCCAGTGGCGTCAGCCGTTCCGGGTTCCAGGCCTTGCCGCCCCGGCTAAAGGAGAGCCCATCCAATTGAGCGCGGTCCCGGCCCTACAAGGCGTTGACGCGGAAAGCGGGGCGCAGTAAACAGGCCTTTATAAATTAGCCGCCTTAGCTCAGTTGGTAGAGCATCGCATTCGTAATGCGGGGGTCGGGTGTTCAAATCACCCAGGCGGCACCATTATTTTCAAGGGCTTAGCGAAATTTCGCTAGGCCCTTGTTTACGTTGTTGTGCCAACATCATGACAATTCGCTTCTTTGGCGGCGATGCCGTATTCTGTGGTTGTGGGGATTATCCGATAAGGTGAAATGATATGAACGGTGACGATAAGGAAGCGAAGCTTCGTCGGGTTTATGGGGCGGCGAATGGTGCGGAGCTGGCTGCCATATACGACGACTGGGCGACGGATTACGACAGCGACCTGACCGCGTTTGGTTACCGCAATCCTGCCGTCGCGGCGGGTTTGATCGGGCGTTATGTGGACCCGGCGGGCGGGACGGTGCTGGACGCCGGTTGCGGCACCGGATTGTTGGGCGAGATCCTGTCTTACATGGGCTACGACGATCTTTTCGGAATCGATCTTTCGCCAGGCATGCTGGCGCAGGCGGCGGCTAAATCCGTCTATGCAGACCTTCAGATCATGGCCCTGGGGACTGAGCTTGCCTTCGCCGACGATAAGTTTTCTGCGGTTGTTTCATTCGGTGTTCTGACCGCCGGACACGCGCCGCCCGAATCGCTGGATGAAATGATCCGCATCACCAAACCTGGCGGCCACCTG
>CBFDEA010000019.1:0-10420 GCA_965603695.1 uncultured Rhodospirillaceae bacterium
TTAAGCCATCAATGGATTTTGTCTGCCACCAGTCAAGTTCGGTTATCTTTTTATGAGATACGCCCCACTCTTCCAATAACGTCCCTGCAGCCAAGGGGACAATGAAGTGTTTGGTCTTGGGAATTAGCGCCTTAATTGAACGTTCGTCCAAATGGTCGGAATGATTATGAGTAATCAATACGACATCGATCCCGGAAAGGCTGTCCGTCGAAGCAAGCGTTTGGGAATATCGTACAGGACTAAACCATCCATAGGTGCCTGCTTGTTGTGAGAACATGGGATCGGTCAAGATCACTTTGTCGTCAATCTTAATAAGGAAGGTTGTGTGCCCTAGCCAGGCAAATTGTAAGTCTCGATGTCCATTCCACTGGGAAATGTCAAATGGTTCCGCAGGCAGCGTGGAACTGGGTGAATATCCTTCTGGTTTATTGAAGAAATAATTCCAGAAGGTCACCAGACTTTTCCCCCATTCCGTAGCGGGCACCCGTTCCGAGTTTTGGAAGTTTCTCCCATTCCATTGTGGACTTTCTGAAATGCGTTGCTGTCGAACCATATCATCTGCAGATGTTGCGACAGAGCACCCAAACAAGGGAATCTGCATAAGAAAGAACCCAATAAGGAAGAAATTTTTCATTACTTTTGTCGCAGTAACAGCCTTTGCCGTGAAGGACGAAAGCATGGTGCCACCCCTCCTTTCTCATATGAGCCCGTGGTCATTATCAAGTGTAGCCGATTTTGTTGGCTCAGGGAATCATGGCCCATTTTCATAATGGGTTACGAAAGGGCAGGTGGCGGGCTTCATGAAGGCCCGTCAGATCGGTGACCGTTTTCCCGCCAGTGTCCGCTTCGGGTCAATTTCAGACCTAATCACCCACTTGAAATAACTTCCGCTTACCCCCCTATAAGCAGACATCCAGACGAATAATGCCTGTGGCGCGTTCTGACGCAGCGCGTTTGTTGAATTTACCTGGTTTTAAATCTCACTTTATTAAGTCAACCGCCGCCGATAATCGTCATCAGGGTGACGCGGCCGCCGTTATGGACCGGGGCCGCGCTCTCGCCACTCATGATGACGACGTCGTCAACGGCGACGCCGAGCGTCCTGTCGGCCAGGAAGGTGCGGGCCTCGGGTAGCCTGCGGGCGAGGAAAGCACGCAGTTCGGCAACGTTATCTATTGCCTCATCGACGATGATCGCGTCCTCCGGTGCGCCCGGTGTACCACTGGGCAAATCGACCCGTAGCGCGAAGCCGGTCACCGTCCTGGCCAGATCGCCGTGCCAGTCGAGCTTCGGTACGCCCTCGGCGTTGAGGCCGCTGAGCGCATAGAACCGCCCGCGCATTTCCTCGAATGCCTGACGGTCGATTTTCGCGCCCTTGAACGGGCCGAAAGTGTTGCCCTCCTCGAACCAGCGCTTGGGCAGGGTGTCGTCCCTGGCCCGCAGGCCGAGACGGAAATTGAGCAGCCGTTCGAGACCGGTGATGTTGAGGCCCGCCCGCTCGATTTCATCGGCGCTCATGGCGTGGCCGGTCAGTTCGCCGACCTGGGTGGAGAAGTCCTCGAGATCGGGCAGGCTCGGTGAATTGAACAGCTTGGTGTTGAAACGGCACATGCCGACCGCGTCGCCCGCAGCAAACGTATCTTCGCAGCGCCGCACGGCCACCTCCTTGCCATCGTAGGCATCGGGACCCGCGGCCACGTAACCGCCGTACAGTTCGGACTTGTAGGCGGCGTCGTCGTTGATGCGGGCGTTGATTTCCAGGGTCACGCGGTTGCGCAGGTGGTCCATGCCCCGCGTTGCCACCGCGAGGCCGAGGGCGAAAGCCTTGAGAATTCGCGAATCGTGCGGGTCCGACTGGAACAACCCCTTCGAGGCCATGCAGTAGTCGCGCGCCGCCTCGGGGTACTTGCCGCGTTCGACGGCGCGGGCGGAATCGGCGATGGTGTCACCGAAGCCTTCGCGGCGGGCGGTCATGAAAAGCAACTTCTCGATGACGGCGTAATTGCCCCACGTAAGGTCTAGGCCGCCGGTATCGTCCCGGTCGATAATGCCGCGCTGGTAAAGCTCCATGGCCCAGGCCAGGGCGCCGCCGGTCGAGGCGGAATCCAGCCCCAGGTCGTTGAGGATGTTGTTCAGGCGCAGCACCTGTTCGGGGCGTTTGATGCCGATTGCCGCGCCCATCTTGCCGACGGTGACGTATTCCGGGCCGTCGCCTTTATCGTACTTGTCGAACACCCCGTCGTCGTTGATGCCGTTATAGGTCTTGGCCCGGACATGGCCGACGTCGGCCTGATCCAGGTCGTAACTGGTGTTGCCCTTGACCCCCTTCATGGCCGCAGCACCCCAGCCGCCCTTGCCTTCTGGCGTCATGTCGTTCATCGCCCGGCACTTGACCGGGCATTTGAAGCAACCGTCCATGCCAGGCCGGTAGGGATCGAAATTGTCGGCGTCGAGGTTTTCGCTCCACGTGGTTTCCTGGTTGTTCCTGGCACCGATGGTGCCGAGCACCCGGCTCGGCTTGTAGAGGAACGGCGTGCCGACTTTCTTCAGGGCATTCTTAATCACCGAGGTGCCGACGATCTTTTTGCCGATGGCCTTGTTGGCCGCCTTGTAGTCGGGCGACTGCTCGAAGTTCGGCGGTGCGCCCATGACCATGATCGCCTTCAGGTTCATCGATCCCATCTTGGCCCCTGCCCCGCCGCGCGCCCAGATCGCCTTGATGCCGCCCATGATTCCGGCACACAGGACCTGGTTTTCCCCGGCGCTGGTGATCCGGGCCATGGCCATGGTCTTGCGTTCCTTGCAGTCGAAATCGCGCTCGATGGCGGCGGTGAAGTCGAGGTTGTCCATGTTGTGGTAAGGGGACCCGTCGAGGAATGTGACGGCGTCGCCTTCTACCTTAAGCAGGCTCAGATTTTCGGCCCTGCCGTGCAGGACGATGTGGTCATAGCCGTGACGGCGCATGAACGCCGGGAAATAATCGCCACAACTGGAATCGAGGATGGCGTCACTATCGGGCGACAGGCTACTGACGTTGCCGCGGGTCGCCCCCGGCACATTGCCGGTCAGCGGGCCGGCCCCGAAAATCAGCGGCACCTCAGGATCGAGCGGGCCTAAGCCGTCGGCCAGCAGGTTATAGAGCAGGAACATGTTGGCGCCGCGATTGCCAAGGAAGTTCCTGAACACGTCAACGGGCAGATAGCCGCGCCGCACGGTCCGCCTGCCTAAATCGACAAACAGCACACAGCCTTGCGTCGCATAGGCCGGTTCGTTAGAAAGGCGGTTGAAAAGGCGATCTATTCGTAGCTGAACGGTCATTCTGGCACCCACATCGACTCCACAAGGCAAAAGCGGCCCTTCATAAGATACGTAAGAACGATCTCCTGAGTGACAAGAACAATGTAGCTAATTTACTGTAAGAGGGGAAATACTGTTATCCTCTGTTCCTGGGTATAATAAAAAAAGGCAATAGCTGGGGCAAACCTATGCATGATCACACGGCCTCCATAGACAGATCGACGACACCGACGACCATCGTTTACGCGCCGACGTTCAACGTCGCGCCGTGCTTTATCGACCGCCACCTTGCGGAGGGCCGCGCCGACAAGGTCGTCATTCGCAGCGCCGCCGGGGACCGGGTCAGCTATGGCCAACTGGCCGAAAACGTCAATCGCGCCGGTAACGCGCTGTTAGGCCTTGGCATCGATCCGGGTGAGCGGGTCCTGATGATGATCAGGGACTGTCCTGAATTCTTTTATACGTTCTGGGGCGCGATCAAGGCCGGCATCGTTCCGGTGCCGATCAACACCCTGCTTCGGGCCCGTGACTACCAATTCATGATCGCCGACTCGGGCTGTGCCGGGTTGGTCTATTGTCCGGAATTCGCCGGGGAAGTGGAACCGGCGCTGGCCCTGGCAGCCCACAAACCCGCGCATGCTATCCTTACCGAAGGCGCCGGGCACACCCTGCAAAGCCTGATGGCCGGGGCCTCAGGCACCTTGGAACCGGCACCGACAAGGCCTGAGGACGATTGCTTCTGGCTTTATTCATCGGGCACCACCGGCACCCCCAAAGGGGTCGTTCACGGCCACCGCGACATGGTCGAAACCAGCGAGCATTTCGCCACCAGCGTGCTCGGGTTGAGCGAGGACGATATCTGTTTTTCGGCGGCCAAGCTGTTCTTCGCTTACGGCCTTGGCAACGCCATGACCTTCCCGTTATGGGTCGGCGCGGCGACGACCTTGCTGCCTGGACCGCCAACCTCGGACAGTACGTTCGACGTCATCGAAAAATTCAAACCGACGGTTTATTTCGGGGTGCCGACGCTCTACGCCTCGCAACTGAAGCGCTTAGAGGCAGAGGAGCGCGACCTTTCATCGTTACGGGCTTGCGTTTCCGCCGGGGAAGCCCTGCCCGCCGAAATTTTTCATCGCTGGAAAGAGAAAACAGGCACCGTCATTCTCGACGGGATCGGCTCGACCGAAGCCCTCAATACCTTCATCTCGAACGCCCTGAATGATTACAGTCCGGGAACCAGCGGCCGCATCGTGCCGGGCTATGAGGCGAAAATAATCGATGAGAACGGCGACGAGCTGGCCGCAGGAGAAACCGGGCGTTTAGTGATTCGCGGCGGCTCGATAGCAAAGTATTACTGGAACAATCCGCAAAAGACGGCGCAGACCATGGTCGATGGCTGGCTCGATACGGGCGACACCTTCATCCAGGACGCCCAAGGCTATTTCCATTACTGCGGCCGCAACGACGACATGCTGAAGGTCGGCGGCATCTGGTGTTCGCCCTTCGAGATCGAGTCCAGGCTGATCGAACATGCCAAGGTGCTTGAGGCCGCCGTCATCGGTCGGGCCGACGATGATGGCCTGATCAAGCCTGAGGCCTTTGTTGTATTGAACGATCCATTGGAGGCCGGGGACGCCCTGGCCGATGAATTACGCAACCACTGCAAGAGCGGCCTTGCCAAGTACAAGTATCCCCGCTGGTTCAACTTCGTCGACGACCTGCCACGAACGGCGACCGGCAAAATTCAGCGCTTCAAGCTCAGGTGATACGCCCTTACAAACATCCCCTGGCTGGCTATCAATAGTCAGTTAATGTGAGATTGCTTGGATCAGTATGACCCGAGCCTAGAATTCAACCTCTATCGCTTTGCCCTGTTCTTGAGCCAACCTGGCGGCAGCCGAAGCCACTGCAAGATCCTGGAGTCCGACTCCGGTTCCGTCGAACAGAGTTATTTCGTCGTCCGACGTGCGGCCCGGATGCTTTTTGATAATCACATCACCAATTGGCGTAATGGCGTCTTCCTTGATCAGACCCGAAGCGATGGCGTGCTGGGTTTCACCGATGCTGATCGACTGCGCGACTTCGTCGGTGAAAACAGTTGCGGCTGCCATAATGGCCGGGTCCAGTTCCTGCTTGCCTGCGGTATCCGTCCCCATACAGGCGATATGGGTACCGGGCTTGATCCATTCCTTCATCATCAAGGGTTCATGAGCCGAGGTAATCGAGATGATGACATCCGCGCTCGCCCCAAGTTGTTCGCGCTCTACTGCCTCGAACGGCAAACCGATTTCCTCGGCAACTTTGCCAAGGGCGGCCAGCATTTCAGGATGGAAATTCCAGGCAACGACTTTCTCAAAGTTCCGCTGTTCGGCGGCGGCGCGAAGCTGAAAGGCAGCCTGATGCCCCGCACCGACCATGCCTAACACTTTCGCATCCTGACGCGCCAGATGGGCGACGGAAACGGCACTCGACGCGGCCGTGCGCACGGCAGTCAGATAATTACCGCCGACAAGCGCCTGAAGCTTGCCGGTGTCCGGATCGAACAGGAACACGGTGGACTGATGATTGGTCAGTCCTTTCGCCATATTGCCCGGCCAGTAGCCGCCCGATTTGACGCCCAAAGCCATCCCGGCCTTATCAAAGCCGGATTTAAAGCCGTACAGCGCGTCGGCATGGCCGATGGCTTCACGGATAACCGGGAAGTTGTATGCGTCGCCGTGTGACATGGCGGCAAAGACGCCTTCGACGGCGCTAAAGGCGTCTGTGCGCCCGACAACCTGCTTGCAGATATCTTCGCTAACGATCAACATTTTATGGATTCCCTAGTAACCTATGCCACGGGCCGAGACCGGCCAGATGCTTTCGACTTTACCGCCGCGCACACCCACATACCAGTCGTGGACATTGCAGGTCGGATCGCAGTGACCTGGCACGAGTTTGAGCTTTTCGTTGATCTTGAGCACACCGTCTGGATCAGAAATCACGCCATGTTCGTCGGAGCACTTAATGTACTCGACATCCTTGCGTCCGAAGACGAAGGGCAAGCCGCTATCGACAGATTGCGCCTTCAGGCCGGCGTCACAGATGGCCTTGTCGGCCTTGGTGTGGCTCATGATCGAGGTCAGGAGGAACAATGAATTCTCCCACTCTCCCTGATCGATACGGTTGCCGTCCTTGTCCAGGATACGTCCGTAATCGGCGTCCATGAAGGCATACGAGCCGCACTGCAGTTCGTTGAACACGCCCGAACTGCCTTCGAAGTAGTAACTGCCCGTGCCGCCGCCACCGACGATGTCACACGCCAGTCCCTCGGCCTTCAACGCCTCGACCGCGTCGCGAACCATGGCAACCGCGATATCGATTTTGTCTTTGCGGTCTTCGTATTTGTCCATGTGCTGCATGGCGCCCTGATAGGCCTGCAGGCCAGAGAACTTCAAGCCGTCGGCGGCGTCGATGGCCTTGGCGATGTCAACGACGGCTTGCGTTGAATTTACACCGCAGCGTCCGGCGCCACAGTCGATCTCGACGAGGCATTCAATGGTCGTGCCGTGCTTCTGAGCGGCGGCGGACAGGTCGCCAACATTATCGACGTCATCGACGCAAACGATGGTCCGCGCACCATGCTTGGGTAGGCGGGCAAGGCGATCAATCTTGGCCGGATCGCGGACCTGGTTGGAAACCAGCACGTCCTTGATGCCGCCACGGGCGAAGACTTCGGCTTCCGAGACCTTCTGGCAGCAGACACCGCAAGAATCGCCAAGTTTTTCCTGGAGCAACGCGACGTCTACGGATTTGTGCATCTTCCCATGCACCCGATGGCGGACCCCCATGTCCTTGGCAAACTGTCCCATCTTTTTGATGTTGCGCTCAAGCGCATCCAAATCCAGAACCAGACACGGTGTTTGAATGTCTGCTTCGGCCATGCCGATTGCCGCGGGGATGTCATAACCAACTTCGTAATCGTCCAAATTTATGCTGTTTGTCATGTCTGTCTTTCCTTTTTCTCAATCGGCCCTACATCCAGGGTAATTTCTTAAGATCCACGTTGCCACCAGTCAGGATCACGCCCACGCGCTTACCGGCAAACAACTCTTTGTTCCTGATAATCGACGCAAGTGCTACGGCACTCGACGGTTCGACAACAATTTTCATGCGCTGCCAGATCAGGTACATGGCATCGATAATTTCTTCCTCGGTAACCAGCAGCACATCGGTTACGTATTTTGAAACGAAGTGCCAGGTGCGCGGCCGCATACTGACTTTCAAACCGTCAGCGATGGTATCGGGGGCGTCATCTTCAATGATTTCGCCTGCCTGAAACGAGCGATAGACATCGTCGGCATTTTTAGGCTCGGCCGCGTAAATCTTTGTCGACGGCGAAACGTTGGACAAGGTCAGGCAGGTTCCGGAAATCATGCCGCCACCGCCAATGGGGGCGACCACGCCATCGAGATTGCCAACGTCCTCATTTAGCTCCAGCGCACAGGTCCCTTGTCCGGCGATCACCCGGTGGTCGTTGTATGGATGGACAAAATCGGCTCCGGTGCGGGCGACCAGCTCTTCAAGCATGGCCTCGCGCGCTGCGGTCGACGGCTCACATTCGAGAACTTCGCCGCCATATCCACGAACCGCCGCCTTCTTGGCTTCCGGCGCGGTGCGCGGCATGACAACCGTCGCCTTGATGCCGCGCCGTCCGGCCGCATAGCTCAATGAAAGGGCATGGTTTCCCGAAGAGTGGCTCGCCACACCTTTGGCGGCTTGCTCTTCACTAAGACCGAATACCGCATTGGAGGCACCGCGCGCCTTAAAGACACCAGCCTTCTGGAAGTTTTCACACTTGAAAAAAAGTTCCGCCCCGGTGAGCTTGTTGAAATAGGTCGATGTCAGTACCGGCGTCCGGTGGATGTAGGGTTGGATTAATGCGTGGGCCGCCTTTACGTCTTCGAAAGTCGGAATATACATTTCAGAGGACTTGGACATTTTGCTCATTGTAGCCTCATGCTGCTTTTGACAGGTTTACGCCTGTTGTTTTTCGGTAATGTTCCTGGGCTGCGGAAACGCCGGAGCCGAGTTCGATCGGGTAACCAAGATCCTTCATGGCCATTTCAATCGTGGCGACACCTGAAAGCGCCATAACGTCGCTGATAGATCCCAGGTGACCGATCCGGAAGGCCTTGCCGGCCATCTTGCCCAGGCCGACCCCAAACGAGACATTATAAGCATCATATGCGCGGTTGGTAAGGACGTCACTGTCAAAGCCTGCGGGGACATAAATCGCACTGACCGTGTCCGAGTAGAGATCAGGCGTTTCGGCACAAAGCTTCATATCCCAGGCCCAGACAGCCTTACGAATACCTTCGGCGATGCGGAAATGCCGGGCGTAGACGTTTTCGAGCCCTTCTTCGAGCAACATGACCAGGCTTTCGCGGAGGCCGTTGATCAGTTGTATCGGCGGCGTATAGGGGAAGCCACCCTTGGCGTTTGCATTGGCCATGTCGCGAAAGTCGAAAAAACAACGTGAACATTTTGCGCTCTTCGTGGCTTCCATAGCCTTTTGGCTAACGCCGAGGATCGCCATGCCGGCGGCAATCATGAAACCCTTTTGCGAGCCCGAGACCGCCAGATCGACGCCCCATTCATCCATTCGAAAATCCATGGACGCAAGCGAGCTGACGCAATCAACGTAGAACAGCGCCGGATGGCCAGCGGCGTCTATGGCTTTGCGGAGCGCGGCGACATCACTGCGCACGCCCGTCGCGGTCTCGTTGTGGGTAACCAGAACGGCCTTAATGTCATGATTCTTATCGGCTGCCAGACGCTCTTCATATAGAGCGGCGGGAGCGCCCGTGCCCCATTCGCACTCGATGACCTCTACATCCAGGTCATGCCTCTCGCACAGGTCGATCCAGCGCTGCGAGAACATGCCGAAACGAGCGACGAGAACCTTGTCTCCCGGCGACAGCGTGTTGGTGATCGCGGCTTCCCAGCCGCCTGTGCCGGTCGAGGGAAAACAAATAACCTGCCCTGTCTGGGTTTTAAAAACTTTTTTCAGGCCTTCCAGCAAAGGCACGAAGGTGGTTTCGAAATCAGGAGCCCGGTGATCCGTCGTCTGGACATTCATTGCCGAACGCAGCCGGTCGGGAATGTTCGTTGGGCCGGGTATGAAGATAGGGTTCTGGCCGTTCATGTTACTTATTCCTAATCTCTAAAGCTATTTTGATGGTCTAATTTTAACAAGCTAAAAGGATTATTACAATTTTTCTGAAAAAACATTCCAAAAATAATGATATTTGTCTAATCTGTTGTTTTTAAAGATTTAATCATTTTTTATTTATCGATAAATTATTATATGGAAATATTATTTTGTTTAATGATATTGCTATATCATCGTTTTTTGGCAGGAAAAAAGGAGAGCAGCGATGGAGCAGGAAACCCCGAAACGCTTACGTGGTCGGCCCCGCTCGCAGCCATCGGATTCAAAGGGTAATACCGTTCAGGCGTTGGAACGTGGACTGCTGTTGCTGCGGGCGCTGGCCAAACAAGGCGGTGCGACGCTGACGGATCTGGCGCTGCGCATCGGCATGCCGCCATCTTCGGCTCACCGGGTTCTGGCGACACTGCAAAAGCACGGCTTTGTCGATTTCGATGAAACGACCCAGGAGTGGGCAGTCGGCATCGAGGCATTCAGCATTGGCAGCACCTATCTGACCCGCACCAACCTTGTTAAAGCGGCCCAAAAAGTTCTCCGTACACTGATGGAAGAGACCGGTGAAACGGCCAACCTCGCCATCCCTGACGACGGCGATGTCGTGTTTATCAGTCAGATCGAAACGATCAATCCGATCAGGGCTTTCTTTCGCCCGGGAACGCGCAGTCACATGCATGCCTCGGGCACAGGAAAGGTACTTTTGGCGGCTTTACCGCGCCAGGAATTAGAGAAAATTCTACAAAAAAAAGGCCTCCCGGAATTCACCCCGAAAACCCTGACTTCGCCCAGCGCGCTATTTGCCGATCTTGAGGAGATCAGGAAGCGGGGATGGTCTTTCGACGACGAAGAACGCTACTCGGGGATGCGCTGCGTCGCCGCCGCACATACCGCAGGTGGCTTAGGGACCTGATGGAG
>CBFDEA010000020.1:0-10150 GCA_965603695.1 uncultured Rhodospirillaceae bacterium
TTTTATTGGTGCTGATAAGTGCCATGCCGTTCCAGGTTCCCGGGTTGGTGCGGGTAATGCCGCTGTTGCCGCTGATGTCGATCTATCTTTGGGCCGTTCATAATCCGGATTTGATGCCGGTCTACGCGGTGTTTGTCATTGGCCTTCTGCACGATACCTTGAGCGGCGTGCCAATCGGCACCTACGGACTGACTTATTTAATCGTCTACGCCACCGTGCTTTCGCAGCGCCGCTTCCTCGCCGGAAAATCATTTGCCGTGATCTGGGTCGGCTTTACCCTGGTTGCGGCGGGCGCGGTGGCCATTGGCTGGGTGCTGATATCGGTTTATCACACAGTCACGGTCGAACCCGCTGCCGTGGTCTTTCAGAACTTGATGTCATTGGGTGTTTTTCCGCTGCTGGCATGGATTTTCATGCGCTGGCAACGGGCCTTCCTCAGTCAGCTCTAGGGCGCTTGAATGCATAGAGACAGTGAACGTCATAAACAGTTTTCGCGGCGCACGGCTATGCTCGCCGGCGGCAAGGCGGTGTTGCTGTCGGCGCTTGTCGGGCGCATGTACTACCTGCAAGTCGTCGAGTCGGACCGCTACAAGACCCTGGCCGAGGATAACCGCATCAGCTTCCGCCTGTTGGCCCCGCCGCGCGGTCGTATCGTCGATCGTTTCGGGGTCGCTATTGCCGACAATCAGCAGAATTACCGCGTCGTCCTGATCCCCGAGCAAACCGGTGATGTGGAGGAAACCCTGTTGCGGTTGGGCCGTATTATTGCAATCCGTCAGGGCGAGAAAAAACGCATCCTGCGAGAAGTTCGCCGCAGTCGGGGCTTCGTGCCGGTGACCTTGCGGGAAAATCTAAGCTGGGAAGACGTGGCCCATATTGAAGTCAATACGCCGGACCTTCCTGGGGTCATGATCGATGTCGGGCAGAGTCGCTTTTACCCTTTCGCAATTGAAATGGCTCATATTCTGGGTTACGTCGCGGCGGTCTCCGAAGGCGAAACGAAAAGCGATCCGTTGCTTGAATTGCCGGGCTTCCGTATTGGCAAGTCGGGCATTGAAAAAGTTTACGACCTGGCCCTCAGGGGGGCCAGCGGCAGCAGCCAGGTTGAGGTCAACGCCTTCGGGCGGGTCATCCGCGAGCTCAAGCGCAGCGAAGGTCAACCGGGCACACGCCTGCAATTGACGATCGATTCCGGATTGCAGGAGATGACCTCCAAACGCCTTGGTGAGGAAAGCGGCTCGATCGTCGTCATGGATGTCCATTCCGGCGATGTGCTGGCGATGGTGTCGACGCCGGGTTTCGATCCCAACGCCTTTAACAAGGGTTTGAGTAACGAGCAATGGAACGACCTTATCAGCAACGACAAGGCACCCCTTACCAACAAGTCCATCGCCGGCAGTTACGCACCGGGTTCGACCTTCAAGATGATTGTCGCCCTGGCGGCCCTGGAAAAAGGCGTGATATCGGCAGAAAGCGAAATTTTCTGTTCCGGTAAAACGCAACTGGGCAACGCCACCTTCCATTGCTGGAAAAAAGGCGGCCATGGCGTTGTCGACCTGAACACGGGAATTTCGCAATCCTGCGACGTTTACTTTTATGAGGTGGCTCGTCGCACGGGTATCGAGCGGATTGCCGAAATGGCCCGCCGGTTCGGTCTTGGCGCAGGTCTTGGACTCGACCTTCCCGGCGAGCGTAGCGGCCTTATCCCCAGTGATAAATGGAAAAGGGCAACCATCGGCGCACCTTGGCAAAAGGGTGAAACTTTGCTGGCCGGAATCGGTCAGGGCTATGTCCTGACGACGCCATTGCAATTGGCGGTGATGACGGCGCGGATGGCCAATGGTGGGGTCTCCGTAAGCCCGCACCTGACTCGTAATATCGTCAGTGCCGAACGCGTTGTCGCCAGAGAGGTGCCGAAGCCCAAGGATCTTGGCATCGTTCCCGGTCATTTGATGCTGGTCCGCAAAGCCATGGAAACCGTCGTCAATGTCCCAACCGGGACGGCCTATAGGGCGCGCATCAAGGTCCCGGGGTTTGCAATGGCCGGCAAAACCGGAACCGCGCAGGTTCGTCGTATTTCCAAACTGGAACGTGAAAACCGCGTCATCAAGAATTCCGAACTGCCGTGGAAGCAACGCGACCACGCCTTGTTCGTCGGCTACGCGCCCGTCGATGCCCCGCGCTACGCCATTGCCGTGGTTGTCGAGCATGGCGGCGGCGGCTCTTCGGTGGCCGCCCCGATCGCCCGCGATGTCCTGGAGTTGGCCCAGCAACGCAATGCCGCCCGGCCCGGCGAAGAGACGCCGCTTGAAAATGCCCTGGTCGGCCCGGACAAGGCGGTATGAATTGATGATCGGTCAATTACTGAACAAATCAAATCTGACCCTGGGGCAACGGCTTTGGCGGGTTCACTGGCTTTTCGTGCTGGTCCTGATCCTTACCGCCTCGGTCGGCTTTGCCATGCTTTATTCGGCCGCCAACGGCTCCTTTGACCCCTGGGCCAGTCGCCAGATGATCCGTTTTGGCATCGGCATTATCGCCATGCTGGTCGTGGCCATGACCAATCTCAGGCTTTGGCTGAAGTATTCCTATGCCTTCTATGGGGTCACCTTGCTGCTTCTGGGGGCTGTTGAACTGGGTGGCACCATTGGCATGGGGGCGCAGCGCTGGATTGATCTCGGGGTGATTAACCTGCAACCATCCGAACTGATGAAAATTGCCCTGGTTCTCGCCCTCGCCCGTTATTTTCATAGCGGCAATATCGAAGATATCGGCAGGCCGAGCTATCTTCTGCTGCCGTTGTTTCTGGTCGCCGCCCCGACCGCCCTGGTCCTGCGTCAACCGGACTTAGGCACGGCGTTAATGCTGGTCATCGGCAGTGGCGCGATCTTTTTTGTCGCCGGTATCAGGATCTGGAAATTCGTCCTGGTGTTTCTGCTGGCAATGATATCGGCGCCGATTGGCTGGCAGTTCCTGCGCGAATACCAGAAGCAACGGGTGTTGACCTTCCTCAACCCGGAAAATGATCCGTTGGGTTCCGGCTATCATATTATCCAGTCGAAGATCGCGCTCGGTTCGGGTGGCCTGTTCGGCAAGGGGTTCATGCAAGGCACGCAGAGTCACTTAAGCTTTCTGCCGGAAAAACAGACGGATTTCATTTTCACCATGCTGGCCGAGGAATTCGGCCTGGTCGGCGGTCTCGGGCTGCTCGGGCTTTATGTCTTGATCCTGGCCTACGGCTTCACGATTTCACTGAATTGCCGCAATCACTTCGGTCGCTTGCTGGGCATGGGTGTGACGACGACATTTTTCCTCTACGTCTTCATCAACATCGCCATGGTCATGGGGCTGATCCCGGTGGTCGGAATTCCACTGCCGCTGATCTCATACGGGGGCACGGCGATGATGACCCTGCTGCTCGGTTTCGGCTTGTTGCTATCGGTCCATATCAACCGCGACGAGTCCATTGGCCGGCGCGGCGCCGCCGATGATTTCTGATCGCCCAGCCATTGTGCTAAGACTTATCGACAAAGGGCGGAGGCTCTGGTATATCGCTGCTCTGCCCTGGCGGCCCCGCCCATAAACGGTGCGCAAAGGCAGCATTACCCCTTAGGGGGCGCTTAGCTCAGGTGGTAGAGCAGCTGACTCTTAATCAGCGGGTCGTGGGTTCGAATCCCTCAGCGCCTACCAAATAAAATCAACGCCTTAGCGGGAAACTGCTAGGGCGTTAGATTTGTCGGGTAAGCATTAGGTAAGCAGTGTGAAGCGAAATGTGACGTACATTTGTCATGTCAGCTATGGAACACGGCTTCTATTTCGGCATTGATTAATCCAATGCACTATCCAACTAATATCGGCCTTAATCTTTGGATAGAGACCAATGCTCAGTTTGTAATGTAACTGCAGCTTCCTTGCTCTTTCGGGGGCTGTGAGTTCATTGGAAAGTGCCATCGCTCGATCTTGCCTTGAGTTAGCATGCGTGGGTGCCAGTACGTTTCTGTGATGTGGAAGTGCTTTAGAAGTTAAACAAAACCGCTGTTTCAGGCTGCCATCAGCCCCCGGCCAATGGCGGCCAAACGTCTATGCGGTCGCCTTGCGTAAGTTGGCGAGAGGTGCGCTCCGCAGGGCGTGAATATTCGCCGTTGACCAGGACCAACCGGCATTTGTCCAGCGGCAGGTTCAGGGCCGCCAACACGGATTCAATGCTGGCGTTATCATCGACATCGATGTCGGCCTCATTGTTGAGCGCATGGTCCGGTAGAAAACGCGAAAACCTGGCGTTAAGCTTAATCCTGATTTTCATCGGAGGTTCCTTCAATACCGCCGCGTCATTACAGTTTTAATCGATCAATTAACTCATTCGTTAATTGACCGTCCTCGGTCCAGCCGCGGAATTTGTAGTATTCGGGCAACATCTTATCGAGTTCGTTGACTTTTCCTTTGGCGCTGCCGGTCGGTGCCGGAACTTCCAGTAACCGCTTGGGCAAAGTGTCATCTGCCATGGTCAGGCCGGCGGCCAAATTGAACCGGCGCTCCAGGTTCCATACCCGCTCGCCGGTTTCCAGCAAGCGTTCTTCGGTCCACCTGGTCGGTAAATCGGCGTCGAGCATGTCGACCAGATGGCTGTTTTCAATGCCGCCATCCAGGATGAACAGGCACAGCCCGGTGGCGTCGATGGCAGCGACAAGGTCTTGGCTTTTTTTGCAGGGTTCAGCCTTGTTGTTACCGCTGATGTCTTCCATGTCTTCATCAAACATAATGTGTTTCAGGTGGCAGGCCCCCCGGTTGGAGGTCGCGAAACCAAGCCCCATTCCCTGTAAGGCGCGGCTGTCATAACCGGCAAATTCCTGGCCCTTGACGTGCATCGCAACTTCCGGGTGGCCGTATTTTTCACACATTAACCTGGAACCAAGAGCAAGAATTTTGCCAAAGCCTTCCCCCTTGCCGGTTTTCTCGGCCATGATGGTAAGCGCCTCTGCATTGCCAAAATTCAGGGCGACCCCGTCCGTATCGGCGTCCGTAATCACGCCCATTTCATACAGTTCCATGGCTGCGGCAAGAGTGCCGCCGAAGGAAATTGAATCGAAGCCATACTCATTGCTGATGAACCCGGCAAAGGTTAGCGCGTCGATATCATCAACGCCGACCATCGAGCCAAAGGCAAAGGCGGTTTCGTATTCCAGCCCGCCCGAAGCGATCTGGTATTGTGGCCTGTCAGCGACGGTTGCGTGCTCTTTATCAATGTGGGCGATGCGGCCACAGGCAATGGTGCAGCCAAAACAGGCCTTGTTGGTGACCATATTGCGATGACCGTTTGGTTTAACATCGAACATCGCCGTCGGGTTTATTTTGTCGGTGCCATCAAACTGTACGGCGTCAAAATTACGCGTCGGCAGACCGCCAAATTCCTGCATCATGTCGATCATGGCATTGGTGCCAAGTTCGGTTAGTTCCTTGCGCCCGTCGCTTTCGGCCAAGATGTTGTGGGCATTTTTGACGGCACCCATGAATTCATCCGGGTCGGCGGCGGTCACACCCTGGGTGCCCCGAACGGCAATTGCCTTCAGGTTCTTTGATCCCATAACAGCGCCAACGCCGGAGCGCCCGGCGGCGCGGTGCAGGTCGTTGACGATGCAGGCGTAGCGGCAAAGCTTCTCGCCTGCCGGACCGCACGATGCAATTTTGATCGAGGGGTCATTGCGGTTTTCCCTTATCCATGCTTCCGTATCCCAGACCGAGGTGCCCCAAATTTCGTCAGCCGGTAGAATTTCAACCTTGTCATCGGCGATATTCAGATAAACTGGCTGCTTGGCTTGGCCTTCAATCAGCAACAGATCATAGCCGGTAAATTTTAGTTCGGCGCCGAACTTGCCACCGGAATTGGAGCAGGCGATGGCTCCGGTGAGCGGGCTTTTGCATAAAACGGCGTATCGTCCGCCGGTCGGGGCCATGGTCCCTGTCAGCGGGCCGGTAGCGAAAACAAGCACATTGTCTGGCCCCAACGGATCGGCTTTGGGGTCCATGTTCTCCCACAAATACTTGGTGCCAAGACCGCGTACGCCCAGATAGGCTTCCGCCCATTCCTTGTTCAATGGTTCGCTGGTGCATGTTTGTGTCGATAGATTGACCCGTAGAACTTTATTTGCCCAAGCCATGCCTATTCTCCTTCAATCCTGGTCTTTCCGTGAAGCACTGCCTGTGCCCCGGCATTTGTTTTTTCGGCCCATTCGCGCATTTTCCCATGGCCCGTGCTATCTGCATCGACGTAGATGATGGCGTCTGTCGGGCATGCCTGGACGCAAGCCGGATCACCATCGCAAAGGTCGCATTTATCGACTTTTCCGCTGATGGAATTGTAATTGATGGTGCCAAATGGGCAGGCAATCGTGCAGACCTTACAGCCGACGCATATAGCGTCACTGACAACTTTCGCGCCCGTCTGCGCATTCATTGTAATCGCCGTTACCGGACATGCATGTAAACACCAGGCGTCGGCGCACTGGGTGCAGGTGTAGGGTATTGATCGATCGCCGTGGCCAAATTCAAAGATTTTGATTCGTGATTTGGCAGGATTAAAAGCGCCCGTGTGGTGGTAAGAACAGGCCATTTCACATTGCAGGCAACTTGTGCATTTTCCCGCGTCGATGACGAGTGATCTATGCATTGCTCATATTCTCCTTGAAGCTCACATTCATTCAAAATTTGTTCAGCTTTTTCAATCTGTTTTGTCAGCCGCTCCTGATACCTTCTTTGCGGACGTCAGCCATCGCCAGTTCAATACCTTTGTGCAGGATATCAATCATTATGTCGATTTGTTCGCGGCTTATCGTCAGCGGCGGGGAGACAACGCACATGTTTATGAGTGGTCGCACCAGCAGGCCAAGTTCCTGACAATGCTTGTCGATGCGGTTGCCGATCTCGTAATCGAGGACAAGTGGGTCCTTGTGGTCACGGCTGATGACGCATTCGACACAGCCCATCAGCCCCTGGCCGCGAACATCGCCGACGATGGGAATATCGAGCATTGTGCGAAGGCGTTGCTGGAAATAAGGGCCGACATCACGGACATGCTCCAGCAATTTTTCACGCTCAATGATGTCGATATTTTTTAGTGCAGCGGCACAGGCGACGGGATGACCCGAATAGGTAAATCCACTGGAGAATATAGCGCTTTTGGCATTTTCTCCGCCCAACCGCGACAATACCCGATCGGATATCAAGACGGCACCCAATGGCTGATAGCCCGATGTCAGTCCCTTCGCCGATGTGATGATATCCGCGTCGAGCCCGAAAACATCCTTGCTGGCGAAAAAGTGTCCCAAACGGCCGAAACCGGTGACCACTTCGTCCGATATGTACAACACATCGTGACGTCTGCACACCTCTTGGGCTCGGGCGTGGTAACCGTCGGGCGGCACGATGACGCCGCCGGAGGCCAGAATGGGTTCGGCGATGAAGGCGGCGACCTTGTCAGGGCCAAGCTCGAGGATTTTATCTTCAAGGTCTTTCACCTTGGCGCTACAAAAATCCTCGCTACTCATGCCTTGTGGGCGGCGGAAAGGATTGGGCGAAGGCAGAAGGTGGACGAGGTTTTCCTCGAAATCCATATAATTCTTGTCGCGTTCCTTGCCCGAGCACGAAGACGAGAGATAGGTGCTGCCGTGATAGGCGTCATGACGCGATATGATCTGCTTCTTTTCGGGGCGACCCAGAACGTTGTTGAAAAACATCGCAAAGCGCAAGGCCGAGTCCACTGCGGTCGAACCACCGGTTGTAAAGAAAACATGGTTGAAGCCCTGCGGTGCAATGCTGACCATCTTGGCCGCGAGTTCCGCTGCCGGAGCATTGGTCACGCTCCATGGGCTGAAATAGGTCATGCGGCGGGCCTGTTCGGCGATCGCTTCGGCCATTTCCGCACGGCCATGACCAATATTGACGCACCACATGCCAGCCGGGCCATCTATCAGGCGGTTGCCTTGCGAATCAAAGACGTAGATGCCATCGCCGCCGGTGATGACCGTGCGCTGCTGAGAGCCAAGGTCGGACATGTCTTCCCACGGGTGTATCCATTTGTTGTCCTTGGCGCGTAAGTCTTCCGTATCGTATGGAATGTTGGGGATCATCAAGGCACCTTTGGAATTATTAGTGAGTTGGCTTAAGGCTGTATTTACGAGGGCTCATAGAGGCAATAATATTTGCGCACGTATTCAGTGCTCCTCCAGCCACGCACCGCTCCCTTTGGCACGTACGCCGTGTCGCCAGCCTTGAAGAAATATTCATTACCGTCCTTATCGCTCAGCGTCATTGATCCTTCGAGCATGATCATTAATTCATTTGCGGGAGAAGGTTCCGCCGGGGCCACGAAAGGCGTGCTGTCCCACACCCCGCAACTGAACTGGTTGGAAGGATCGGCATAATAGGTGTGGTCATGTTGCGTTGGAATGTCGCTGATGAAACGAGTCGCATCATCATTAAGTATTTTTTGCATGCCTTCAGCCGGCCCTGATGGTTTGGGAAGAATGATGCCCTGGCTGGATACGTCAACCCCGGCAGCCGCGCCGGGGTTTTCAAAAATGACAAAGTATTTACGCACGTAGCCTTCCTGCTTCCACTGACAGGGCAAGCCCTTGGGGATGATGAAAGTCTCACCGGCATTGACGGTCACTTCCTTGCCATCCTCAAGAATCATGGTCACCGACCCTTCCAACAAATACATAAATTCATTGACGGCGTAGGGGCCGAATTTTTCGGTCATCGCCGTGCAGTCCCAAACGCCGACCTGGTAACCCCCTGCGGCGTCCTCATGATAGAGGTGGCCACGCTGGACGGGTTCGCCCGCTGCCAGGTCAGCAGGGTTAATGGGGTCCCAGTTTTGCAAACCATTGCCCTTGGGGCCGTTCGGGTTAAGCCGATAAATTTTATCTGTGCTCACTTTATATTCTTTCTTTATGCCCCGGTTGTTTACCGGGTGTCAGGACTGACCTGAAAGCCTTGGGCCTAAATCAGATGATGGACTTGACTCTGAATATTGGTGGCCATAATATTGAATGAACGTTCATACAGTCAAGTCGGAAAGGTTAAAGTTATGAACGTTAGTCATTCTGAAGAATGAGATTTGTATTCTCAATGGCAAGCAGAATTAAAACGGCTTTCTGAGAATGAAATGCTGTTTGTGGGAGAGTAACTTTCTTAGAAAAATTCATACGCCCCATATCAAAAGAGGGTCGTATTAACACGCAATATCCAACAGGGAGAAATTCATGAAAAGTATTATGGTAGGAATCATTGCATTGATAATCGGCGGTCTCGCCGGGTTCATGATGAATGATCAAAGCAAACGTGTGGCAAGCCTTGAAAGCGAGATTGCTGCACTCAAGACCCAGGTTTCCGGGGTGGAATCCGCTAAAAAAGCAGCCGAATCTGCCGCCAAGGATCGAGTGGTGAAAGTTACCAATTGGGCTGAATATATTGACGAAGAGAACATTAAGAAGTTCGAAGCCGAAACCGGCATCAAAGTTATTTACGATACATATGAATCGTCCGAAGCGGTTCTTTCAAAACAGCTGGCGGGTGAGACAGGCTATGATGTGATCTTGAACGCTGCCGATGATATGGCACGCTTAATCATGGCTGATAACATTCTGCAACCGCTCGACAAATCGAAGATTCCCAATCTTAAGCATCTGGATCCGGCGCTTATGGGTCAGGTAACTTCGAACTGGGATCCGGGCAACAATTACTTCGTGCCGTATATGTGGGGCACCCACGGTGTGACGTATAACAAGCAACTTGTGCTTGAGACCTATCCGGGCGCGCCGATCGGTTCGACGGATTTGATTTTCGATCCAAAACATATCAAGGAAGTCGCCAAGTGCGGCGTCGCCATGTTGGATTCGCCGGGCGATATCATTCCCATGGCATTGGCGGCGATAGGTCTTGATCCGAACTCTACCAACAAGGACGATTACACAAAGGTCGCTGAGATGCTTGCCAAGATCCGTCCTTATATCAAGACGTTCGATAACTACGCCTACCAGAAGATGCCACAGAAAGAGTTCTGTATCGCCGTAACGTGGGGTCCGGATGGCCTGCTCGCCATGTCCGGGGCCGAAGAGGCCAAAACAGGTGTTGTTCTCGACTTCTTCATGCC
>CBFDEA010000021.1:0-10136 GCA_965603695.1 uncultured Rhodospirillaceae bacterium
ACCGCCGATACGAAATTACAGGCGGCCTTGTCTAAGCTCAGCCACGGTTTTCCCCTAAAGCGGCTGGATGCCATGGTGCGGCTGCCGGAATTCGAGGCCCTGCGTGACGATGCCAAGGCCATCAAAGAGCATACCCTGGCGAATCTGGACAGCTACCTTAAAGCCTACGAAGCCAAAGTACTTGAAAGTGGCGGTCACGTTCATTGGGCCAGCGACGGGGCCGATGCTTGCGATATCATTTTAGGGATCTGTCGCGACGCCGGTGCCAAAACCGTGACCAAAGGGAAATCAATGATTTCCGAAGAGATCGCGGTTAATGAGTACCTGGAAAAAAACGGCATCGAACCCATCGAGACCGATTTAGGTGAATACATCATCCAGCTACGTCACGAACCGCCCAGTCACATCATCGCCCCGGCCATTCATTTATCCAAAAAACAGGTCGCCGAAACGTTCAAGAAAGAACATCAACACTTGCCCGCTGATCGCAATCTGGACGAACCACGCGCCCTTTTGGAAGAAGCCCGCGGCGAGTTGCGGCGCAAATTTATCGCCGCCGATGTCGGCATTACCGGGGCCAATATGGTGATAGCCGAAACCGGCACCTCGATTATCGTCACCAATGAAGGCAACGGCGACCTGACGCAAACCTTGCCGAAAACCCATATTGTGATCGCCAGCATCGAAAAAGTGGTGCCGACCCTGGAGGACGCGACGACCATCTTGCGGGTCCTTGCGCGCTCGGCAACAGGCCAGGAAATGTCCGTCTACAATACCTTTTCGACCGGCCCGAAACGCCCCGATGATCTCGACGGGCCGGAAAACTATCAGCAAGATGCTTGGCGGTGAGTTTCACGAGATGCTGCGCTGTATCCGTTGTTCGGCCTGTCTTAATCATTGCCCTGTTTACAAGGCGATTGGTGGCCACGCTTATGGCTGGGTCTACTCCGGGCCCATGGGTGCGGTGCTGATTCCGGGCCTGATTGGCTTAGCTGAATCACACGACCTGCCCGGCGCATCGACGTTTTGCGGCAAGTGTGAAGATGTCTGCCCCATGCGCATCCCCCTGCCCCGTATGCTGCGAAGCTGTCGGGAAAAGGCGTATGCTGCGGGATTGGGGCCGGCAAAAAGCCGGTTCGGCCTTGTCGCCTGGGCATTTTTGGCCCGTCGTCCCGCCCTTTACCATCTTTTGATGGGGTTCGGCGTCGGCTTGCTTTCCTTGTTTGGCCGCCGCGGGCGCTTTCGCAAATTGCCACTGGCCGGGGGGTGGACGTCCTCTCGCGACCTGGCGGCCCCTGAAGGCGGCACATTTTTGGCGCAGTGGAAGCGGGGCAAGCGCTGATGACTTCGCGAGAAACAACATTAACAAATATCGCCAACTCTTTGAAAAAAAGCGGTTTATCTGCTTCATCTCCGACGGAAGTAGAGGCGCGTCTGCGTGGCCACAAGAAAAATACCGTGCCCGCGCGCGGCAACGGCGACAACGAGCCGCAAACTGCGCTGTTTATTGCCGAAGCAGAACGGGTCAACGCCACGATCGAGCGTCTCGATGACCTGGAAGAGCTCGGCGGCTCGGTGTCGCGCTATCTGGCCGGACACAATCTGCCCGGCACCGTAAAGATTGCGCCGCACGCCCTTTTGAAAAACGTTAACTGGGCGAAACATCCCACGCTGGGTGTGGCCGAGGGCATTGCCGAAGACAGCGACCAGGCGAGTCTCTCCGTCGCCCGTGTCGGCGTCGCGGAGACCGGGACATTGGTCCTGCATTCGGGCCCGGAAAGTCCGACGACACTTAATTTTCTGCCCGATAACCATATCGTTTTGCTTCCCCAATCAAGACTTGTCGGCGCTTATGAAGACGCCTGGGACGAACTGCGAGAAGACGGCGGCGCCATGCCGCGGACGGTCAACTGGATCACCGGGCCATCGCGCAGCGCCGATATCGAGCAAACTTTGCTGCTTGGGGCGCATGGACCGAGGCGGCTTCATATCTTGATCTTAAATGACAAAAAAACCTCTTAACATTAAGAAATCAAATAAGAAAAAAGGCTCTCTTGAGACGGGAGATGAAGTCCTTTGGGACCATGTTGCGGCCAGCGTCAAGCCGCTTAAGGGGCATCTTAAAAACCGCACCCCGGAGATTGAAAGCGCCGCAGTGCAGACCGCTGGCGGGGAGAATAAGGGACCTAAGAAAAAAACGACCGCGGGGACGCCCCTTGTTCACGCGCAAAGCCCGCGTCCGCGCCCTGCCCTGCCAGAATTAAGCCTCGCCAGCCAGCCTGGACTGGACAAAAGTACGGCGAAAAAGCTGAAAAAAGGTCAGCAACAAATTGAGGCCCGTATCGATCTGCACGGTATGACCCAGGTTGAGGCCCACCGCGCCTTAGATAGTTTTATCGAGGGCTCCTGGCGGGCCGCGCGGCGTTGCGTTCTGGTGATTACCGGCAAAGGCTGGAAGGCCGATGGCACGGTTGGCATTATTCGCACCGCCGTACCGCGCTGGCTCAATGAGCAACCCAATCGTAGCCGGGTGCTGGCTTTTACCCAGGCAACGCCGAAGGATGGTGGCGAGGGGGCGCTTTACGTCATGCTGAAGAGGAAACGATGACTCCGTTTGGTCAAAAAGTCCGGCAATTGCGCCGGGAACGCGGAATTTTGATGAAGAAAATGGCCACGGATTTAGGCATTTCCAGCGCCTATCTGTCGGCCCTCGAGCACGGCCATCGCGGCCGCCCCGGCCCCGGCTTCGTGCTGCAGATATGCGGCTATTTCGGCTTGATTTGGGATCAGGCCGAAGAATTGACCCGGCTCGCCCAATTATCGCACCCACGGGTCACCGTCGATACCGCAGGCCTCAGTGCGCAAGCCACGGAATTGGCTAATTTGCTGGCCGAAAATATCGGCGAGCTGGATTCCGATACCCTGCAATGGATTATCGACGAAATCAAAAGCCGCAAAGGCCCGACCCACTAGCGCGTCGGGGTGAACCTGAGCGACATACACGATAGGCCGCCGTCGACCTTGGCCGCCTCGGCGGTGGCGATGGTGACGACGCTATAGCCGGACCTATCGAGCAATTCCGCCGTTTTTGGGAACCCGTCGGAGATAAACACCCGGCCATTGACGCTAATGGCGTTGGCCGCGGCCTCTTCACCTTCGGGGACCAGGATGCAGCGGTAACCCGTGAAAAAGTCGGCCCGATCCAGCTCCCTGGTCAGCAATATGGTTTCTTCGTCGAGAAGGCCGCAGGCGGTTTTGACATGCAGGATATCCGGCGGCGTCTGCAGGACCCGCACGCTCTCGCTCCAACTTGCCACACAGTCTTGCAAGGCTTTGGCCCCGGCGGCGTCGGTACGGGCCGACAAGCCGACGATGATCTCGCGGGCGCTGACAAGAATATCGCCGCCATCGATAAAACCGCCCTCGGCAATGCTGCGGACATCGTCAAAATAGGATTTCAGAATATCCGCCATGACCAGGGCTTCGCCGGTGCGCGTGAGCGCCCCCGGCCTGAGCACGACAGCGCCTTTGGGCAGGCACAAGGCGGAGTCTTCAATAAAAACTGAATCCGGGAATTCTTCCAAGGCTGGCAGAATATCAACACGAACACCGGCCTCCTCAAGGGCTTTAACATAGCGGCGGTGTTCACGGACAAAGTTTTCAGGATCGGGATTGCCAACATCCTCGGCGCGCAAGCCCTGGGCACTGCTATGGCCTGGCGTGCGCACGATGGCGTTGCTGAAGTGTGTGGCGTGGCTCACTACAGGATAAACTTGCGTAGATCGGCGTCCTTGGCCAGGGCACCGACTTTCTCGTGGACATCCTCGGCCTCAATGGCAAAAGTTTCGCCAGCCTTTTCGGAGGCATCGAAGGAAATATCCTCGAGCAGCTTTTCCAGCACCGTGTGCAGGCGTCTGGCACCGATGTTCTCGACCCCGTGGTTGATTTCTTCGGCCAGGTCGGCGATGGCGTCGATGGCCCCGTCACTGAATGTCAGGGTGACGTTCTCGACGGCCATAAGCGCGATGTACTGTTTGATCAGGCTGGCTTCAGTCTCCATCAGGATACGCACGAAATCATCACGGGTCAGCGAGCGCAGTTCGACCCGGGTCGGCAGGCGGCCCTGCAATTCGGGCAGCAGGTCGGACGGTTTGGCGATGTGAAAAGCGCCCGAGGCGATAAACAAAATATGATCGGTCTGGATGGTGCCGTGCTTGGTCGATACGGTCGTGCCCTCGATCAGCGGCAATAGATCGCGCTGCACACCCTCGCGACTGACATCGCCGCCGGCTCGGTCGGAACGGGCGGTAATCTTGTCGATTTCATCAAGGAAAACGATGCCGTTGTTCTCGACGTTGCTTAGGGCTTCTTTGATAACCTTGTCTTCGTCGAGCAGCTTGTCGCCTTCCTCGGCGAGCAGAACTTCATAGGAATCGACGACCGACATGCGCTTCGGCTTGGTTTGCTGGCCAAACGCCTTGCCCATCATATCGCCGATGTTGAGCATGCCCATCTGGGCCCCGGGCATGCCGGGAATGTCGAAGGTCGGCATGCTTGAGTTTGCCGATTCGGCGACGTTGATTTCGATTTCGCGCTCGTCGAGTTCGCCCTCGCGCAACATTTTGCGGAATTTCTGGCGTGTGTCCTTCGATGCGTTGTCGCCGACCAGGGCGTCGATAACCCGTTCCTCGGCGTGAAGTTCGGCCTTGGCGATGACCTGGGTACGCATTTTCTCGCGCACCATGTTAATGGAAATTTCGACGAGATCGCGGATCATCTGCTCGACATCGCGGCCGACATAGCCGACTTCGGTAAATTTTGTCGCCTCGACCTTGATAAACGGTGCTTGCGTCAATTTCGCCAGGCGTCGGGAAATTTCCGTCTTGCCGACGCCGGTCGGCCCAATCATCAGGATATTCTTCGGCAGCACTTCCTCGCGCAGGTCGTCTTCGAGTTGCTGACGCCGCCAGCGATTGCGCAGGGCCACGGCGACGCAGCGCTTGGCGTCATCCTGACCAATGATGTAACGGTCGAGTTCGGAGACGATTTCGCGCGGGGTAAAGCTGGTTATGGACATTATAGACTCTCAACGATGATGTTATTATTGGTGTAGACGCAAATATCGGCGGCGATTGCCATGGCCTTGCGGGCGATGGATTCGGCGTCCATATCGTCACGGTCGACGAGCGCCCGGGCCGCCGATAGTGCGTAGTTGCCGCCAGAACCGATGCCGATCAGGCCGTCTTCAGGCTCAAGCACATCGCCGGTCCCCGTCAGGACCAGAGAGACTTCCTTGTCGGCGACAATCATCATCGCTTCGAGGCGGCGCAGGTAACGGTCGGTGCGCCAGTCCTTGGCCATTTCGACGCAAGCCCGGGTCAGTTGTCCGGGATATTGCTCGAGTTTGCCTTCAAGGCGCTCGAACAGGGTAAAGGCATCGGCGGTGGCGCCGGCGAAGCCGGTAATGACCGAACCGTCACCGAGGGTGCGGACCTTGCGCGCGTTGGCTTTAATGACCGTATCGCCAAGACTGACCTGGCCGTCACCGGCAATGACGACGGTGCCGCCTTTGCGCACCGTCAGGATGGTCGTGCCGCGCCAGCCGGGAAATTTATGATCTGCCATGAAGTTATGTCCTTGAATGAAGACTGAACCGAGGATTTAGGCTTGCCGAGGGCCCCGGTCAAGGGGTCAGCGTACGGCGATGGTAATGCCGGCACCGATCAACACCGATCCCGAGCCGCGGTTCATGAGTTTTAGCGCCCGCTGGCTTTTTAACAGAGTGCGCGCCCTGGACGCGGCGGCGGCATAACAAACTAGTACGCAAACCAAGACGCCAAGGGCAATTGCGACAGCCATTAGCGCATCTAATAGGGAAAGCGCGGAAAGGTCTATGAAGCCGGGCAAAATGCCGACATAGAAAACTATCACCTTGGGATTGGACAATGTCAAAAGCAGGCCGCTGACAAAACCGCGCAAGTCCCCGCGTAAGGGTACATTACTCGCCTCGAGATCCAGCGGCGGTGCCCGCCATGCCTTTATGCCAAGGAACACCAGATAACCGGCGGCAAAAATGCGGATCACCAGAAACGTTGTTTGGAAGCTTTGGGCAATTATCGCCAGGCCACCGATAACCAGGATTAAGAAAATCAGATCGCCGGTCACCATGCCGATAATAAACCCGGCGCTGCGGCGCAGTCCCTTTGACATGGCGTGGCCAAGCAGGGCCAGCACGCCGGGGCCGGGAATGACCATAGCGATAAAACAGATGATGGCCAGGGCCACGGCGCTTTCGGCGGACATCGCAGTTTCCTTTAGTTTCTGAGTGTTGATCCTAGTGCCTTGGCTAAAATCCGCAAGGGGGACTTCCGGTTTACGTTACCACCTGTTACAAGGGCTTTAAGTGATTTATTCAGAGAGCGAGGTTACCCATGCGCAAGGCCACAGTGGAGCGCAATACCAACGAAACGAAGATCACCGCATCGGTCGATCTTGACGGTAGCGGAAGCTATTCGGTGGCGACCGGCATCGGCTTCCTTGATCACATGCTCGAGCAGCTGTCACGGCACAGCCTGATCGATCTGGACGTTAAGGCCGAGGGTGATCTGCACATCGACTTTCACCACACGACCGAAGATTCTGGGATCGCCATTGGCGAGGCTTTTTCGAAAGCCTTGGGCGACCGGAAAGGCATTGCCCGCTTCGGTCAGTCGCTCTCGCCCATGGACGAAACCTTGACCCGTATCGTGCTCGACGCCTCGAACCGACCATATCTGATCTGGAAAGTCGCCTTCGCCCGCGACAAGGTTGGCGACATGGATACGGAACTGTTCAAAGAGTGGTTTCAGGCTTTCGGGCAGGCCGCCGGTCTGACCCTGCACGTTGAGTGTCTGTATGGTGACAACAATCACCATATCGTCGAGTCCTGCTTCAAGGGCTTGGCCCGGGCGCTGCGACAGGCTATCGAAATAGACCCCCGTAAGGCAGACGCCGTGCCATCGACCAAGGGCGTGCTCGGCGGATCGCTCTAGTAGAATTATGAAGACACGCATCTACACCGTGCACCTGCATGACACCGCTGAACCGGTGCTGGTAAAGCAGGGCTTTAACTGGCTGGCATTTTTCCTCGCCGTGCCATGGGCCTTGTTCCACCGCATGTGGTGGCTTGCCGCTGGTCTGGTCGTTTTGCAAATCGCCCTGGCCGCAGTGTTTGTTAGCGCGGGCATCAGCGAAGCGCAGCAGGCTATCGTCAGCCTCACCCTCGCCATCACCATCGCCACAGCCGCCGACGAACTGCGCCGGACAACACTTGAGCGTCGGGGTTACGCCTTCGCCGACGTGGTCATGGAAGCAAGCAAGGACCGGGCGCTACGCCGCTTCCTGGATGCCCGGCCCGCGTTGGCTTCGATGTTAGCGAGGGCCGCATTATGAGTGTCGCCATTATTGATTATGGTTCGGGAAATTTACGCTCGGCGGCAAAATCTTTTGAGCGCGGCGTCAAGGATGACGGGCTGTCGCTGGATGTTATCGTCACCGCCGATCCGGACCGGGTCAGGGCGGCGTCCCATATCGTACTGCCGGGTGTCGGCGCGTTTGCCGATTGTCGGGCTGGGCTTATGGCCCTTGACGGTATGGTCGATGCCTTGAATGAAGCGGTGATAAAAGACGGCAAGACATTTATGTGCATCTGCGTCGGTATGCTACTGATGGCAGCCAAGGGATATGAGCACGGCGAGCATGCCGGGCTCGGCTGGATTAAGGGCGCGGTTCAGGCGTTGGAACCGGCGGACAAATCTCTTAAAATTCCCCATATGGGCTGGAACGAACTTGATATCAGCGCGGTGGACCATCCGTTGTTTGACGACATGGAAAATAACCGCCACGTCTACTTCGTTCACGGCTATCATCTGGTCTGTGAAAACAACGCAGAGGTTCTGGCCTGCGCCGATTACGGCGGCCCGGTGACGGCGGCGGTTGGCCGCGATAATATGGTCGGCTTGCAATTCCATCCGGAAAAGAGTCAACACACCGGCCTTAAGATTATTGGTAATTTCCTGAAGTGGAAGCCTTGAAGCGATGATTTTCTTTCCCGCGATTGATCTCAAAGACGGCCAGTGTGTGCGCCTGTTGCGTGGCGACATGGACAAGGCGACGGTGTTTAACGATGACGCCGGGGCTCAAGGAGCGGCTTTTGCCGCCGCCGGTTGTCAGTGGTTGCATGTGGTCGATCTGAACGGCGCTTTCGAAGGCAAGCCGGTTAACAGTGTCGCCGTCAAGGCGATCCTCGCGGCCATCGACATTCCGCTGCAATTGGGCGGCGGTATCCGCGATATGGAAACCATCGCCTATTGGCTGGAAGCCGGTGTCCGGCGCGTCATTCTGGGCACCGTGGCTTTGCGCAATCCCGATCTTGTGCGCCTTGCGTGTCAGGAATATCCGGGCCGGGTCGCCGTCGGCATCGATGCCCGCGACGGCTTCGTCGCCGTCGAAGGCTGGGCCGAGGTATCGGACATGAAGGCCTTCGACCTGGCCGATCTATTTGAAGACGCCGGGGTCGCCGCCATTATCTATACGGACATCGGCCGCGACGGGGCCATGCAAGGCCCCAACGTTGCGGCGACAACGGCACTGGCGGCGGCTATTTCGACCCCGGTGATCGCCTCGGGCGGGGTTTCATCGATGGCTGATTTGCAGTTGTTGAAAGACGCAGGCGGCGGTTTGCTCGAAGGGGTGATCAGTGGCCGCGCCGTCTATGATGGTAAAATCGATGTGGCTGAAGCGGTGCGGTTTCTGCAATGCTGAAAGCCCGCATTATTCCGTGCCTCGATGTCGAAGGCGGACGCGTCGTCAAGGGCGTCAACTTCGTCGACCTTGTCGATGCCGGCGACCCTGTCGAGCAGGCCCGGGTTTACGATAAGGCTGGTGCTGACGAACTGACGTTCCTCGACATTACCGCCTCACACGAAGGCCGCGAGACCATTTTCGATGTCGTCTCGCGCACCGCCGAACAATGTTTTATGCCATTGACGGTTGGTGGCGGCGTGCGCACGACCGACGATATCCGCAAACTATTGCTGGCCGGGGCCGACAAGGTGTCAATCAACACGGCGGCGGTACATAACCCGGAATTTGTTCGCGAGGCGGCGGAGAAATTCGGCTCCCAGTGCATCGTCGTCTCGGTCGATGCCAAGTCGGTTGGCGAAAACAAGTTTGAAATTTTCACTCATGGCGGCCGCAACGCAACGGGCATTGACGCCATCGGCTGGGCGCAGCGGATGACATCGCTTGGGGCCGGGGAAATCCTGTTGACCTCCATGGACCGGGACGGCACCAAGCAGGGTTTTAATTTACCTTTGACCCGCGCCATTTCCGATGCGGTCAGCGTGCCGGTGATTGCCTCGGGTGGCGTCGGTACTTTGGAGCACATGGTCGAAGGCATCCGCGACGGCCATGCCTCGGCGGTGCTGGCGGCCTCGATCTTTCATTTCGGTACCTTCAGCATCGAAGAAACCAAGGCCTATATGGCAGCGGCAGGGGTCCCTGTGCGCCTGGATAGAGGAAGCGGCGAACAATGAACGAACACAGTATAGACAGCGATATTCTTGAGCGCTTGTTCGAGACCATCAAGGGCCGCCATGGCGATGACCCGGACACGTCCTATACGGCCAAACTTTTTACCAACGGGCGTGGCGAAATAGCCCGCAAGCTGGGTGAAGAAGCGACGGAAACCATTGTCGCCGCGCTCGATGAAACAGACGAGAAAGTGGTCAGCGAAAGTGCCGATTTGCTATATCACTTGCTGGTGCTGTGGGCCGACGTCGGGATTTCGCCTTCTCATGTGTGGGCCGAGCTGGCGCGCCGGGAAGGGACATCAGGCATCGCAGAAAAAAACGCCCGCCCGAAGAAATAAATATTTAATGCGAGAGATTAGCCATGGTTTATGACGACGATAATATTTTTGCAAAAATTCTAAGGGGCGAGATTCCTTGCGATAAGGTTTTCGAGAGCGAGCACGCGCTGGCATTTCGCGACATCAATCCGCAGGCGCCGGTTCATGTCCTGGTTATCCCGAAGGGCGCTTACATTAATATGGATGATTTTTCGGCACAGGCGTCGGATGCCGAAATCGCCGGTTT
>CBFDEA010000022.1:0-9721 GCA_965603695.1 uncultured Rhodospirillaceae bacterium
GGGAGTGTGGTAGTGGAGAAATACTATGGCTGATGACAGCTCAGAAATTGTAAAAGAAGTCGTTGAAGGTGGCACTGCAACCAACGCCAAGGTCTTGATGGACGGTCCAGCGTTCTACCAGAACATGGCTTTCAAACAAGAGTTTGAGCGGGTTCTCCAGGCCAAGGGGTTTAGTCACAGCGACGATGCCCCGTTGATTATCACTTTTGAGACTCGCGACGAACTCGGCGGGTACAAAACCCGCAACAAACGCGCGGTTCTCGAACTCGACGCCCATGGTGGCCGCGATGGTGGCGAAGATGCCAGAATGCGGTTCAATCTGTACGACAGCAATAGCGGCGGTGTCTTCAATCAGGGCAAGGGCGAAACCTCCGTTATGACGCCCTCGCAGTACCGCCTGGAGGTCACCATCGACAACCGCGCCGACGGCAAACGCCATTGGCAGGGCTGGGCAGTTGCCAATCTTGAGCACTCTGACAGGGCGGCGCTGGTTCGGGCGATGATTCCGCAAATGATTGGAAACATGGGAAAAACGGTCACCAGCCTGACATTCGAGCTTTTTTGATCGACCCGCTGATCTCTTTTATATTTGCCGTGGTCAAGGATTCCGGGTACTAACAGCCTTCTTAAATCAATGGCTCCCACAGTTCCCTATTATGAGTGATTTTTCCGATAAAGCCCTGTTGCCAGCTGGCATGTGTGACGTGCTCCCCCCCGACGCCGAGCGTGAGGCGGCGGCGAGCGAGCATCTGCTCGCCTGTTTTTCGGCGCGTGGCTATGACCGCGTCAAGCCGCCGCTGATTGAATTCGAGGAAAGCTTGCTCGGTGGCAGTGGCGCCGCCATGTCGAGCCAAACCTTCCGCCTGATGGATCCGGTATCACAGCGCATGATGGGCGTCCGCGCCGATATGACCCTGCAGGTTGCGCGTATTGCCACGACCAGGCTGAAAAAAGCACCGCGACCACTGAGGCTGGGTTACGGCGGGCAAGTGCTTAGAATTCGTGGCACCCAAATGCGGCCCGAACGGCAATTTGCCCAGGTCGGCGCGGAACTGCTCGGTAGCTGGCATCCCCAGGCCGATGCGGAAGTTATCCTGATGGCCGTGGAAGCTTTGACGGATTTGGGGGTTAAGGACTTGTCCATCGACCTGGCCATGCCGACACTGGTCCCGGCGATCCTTGCCAAGCACGACCTTGATGACGATACCAGGACGACGCTGCGCGCCGCGCTCGACCGCAAGGACGAAGCCGCCGTCAATGGTTTATCGAAACAACTGGGCGCGGAAGCCTGCGAACAATTGACCGCCATGTTACGGGCCACCGGCCCCGCCAGCGCCGCCGTGGCCGCCCTGGAAAAGTTAAAACTGCCCGAAAGCGCAGCCCATGAACGGGCCGCGCTGACCAAGGTCATCGACAATATTCGCGCCGCCGCGCCGGACTTAAGCCTGACTGTCGATCCGGTCGAAAGCCGTGGCCTGGAATATCACAGCGGTGTCACTTTCACCATTTTCGCCATCGGCGTTCGCGGCGAACTTGGCGGCGGCGGGCGCTATCTGGCCGGAAGCGACGGTGAACCGGCGACCGGCATGACCCTGTTCATGGATAGCGTTCTGCGCGGCGTCCCACGGGCCACCTTAAAGAAACGCCTGTACCTGCCGATGGCCACAGATCGCGCCGCGGCCCGCAAGTGGCGGGCCGAAGGCTGGATCACGCTTGACGGGCTGACAACCGAGCCCGATGCCAAGGCAGAAGCAAAGCGCCTTGGTTGCTCTCATTTCTTGTTGGACGGAAAAGCGCATGCTTGTTAACCATCAAAAGCTAAAAGGGAATTTCACGACATGGCCAATGTAGTCGTCGTCGGCTCGCAATGGGGCGACGAAGGAAAAGGAAAGATCGTTGACTGGCTTTCGGAACGCGCCGATGTGGTGGTGCGTTTTCAAGGCGGTCACAACGCGGGCCACACCCTGGTTATCGACGGGGTCGTCTACAAGCTCAACATGCTGCCATCTGGCGTCGTTCGGGGCGGTAAATTGTCGATCATCGGCAATGGCGTCGTTCTCGACCCCTGGGCTTTACTCAGTGAGATTGATAAAATCAGAGAGCAAGGCATTGTCATTTCGCCTGACAACCTGCGCATCGCCGACAACGCGCCATTGATCCTGCCCCTGCACGGCAACCTGGACCGGGCCCGTGAAGAGGCCCTGGGTGTGGCCAAGATCGGCACCACCGGGCGCGGCATCGGCCCGGCCTACGAAGACAAAGTCGCCAGGCGTGCCATTCGCGTCGGTGACCTGGCCGATCTGGACGTTCTGGGCGATAAAATTGACAAATTGCTTTTCCACCACAACGCCCTGTTGCGCGGTTTGGGCATGGCCGAAATCGATCGCGACGATTTGATCGTACGGCTCGAAGAATTGGCCCCGAAACTGCTGCCCTATGCCCAACCGGTATGGAAAGAACTCGATGAAGCAAGAAAATCCGGCAAACGCATTCTCTACGAAGGGGCCCAGGGCACGATGCTCGATATCGACCATGGCACCTATCCGTTTGTGACCTCGTCGAACGTCGTCGCCGGGCAAGCCGCCGCCGGTTCCGGGCAAGGCCCCGGCGCCATCGATTACGTGCTTGGTATCACCAAGGCCTACACGACCCGTGTCGGTAGCGGACCGTTTCCGACCGAGCTTACAGACGAAGTCGGTCGTGGTCTCGGCGAGCGCGGCCATGAATTCGGCACCGTCACCGGCAGGCCGCGGCGCTGTGGCTGGTTTGACGCCGTGCTCGTCCGTCAGGCAGTCAAGGTCAACGGCATTAACGGCATCGCCCTGACCAAGGTCGATGTTCTTGATGGCATGGACGAGTTGAAGGTGTGTACCGGCTACCGTATCGACGGCACGGTCTATGACCACCTGCCCGCTTCTACGGTCAAACAACACAAGGCCGAAGCAATTTATGAAAGCATGGAGGGATGGTCCGAAAGCACCGAAGGCGCCCGTTCCTGGGCCGATCTGCCGGCCACGGCAATCAAATATATCCGTCGCATCGAAGAATTGATCGAAGCCCCGGTGGCCCTGCTTTCAACCAGCCCGGAACGCGAAGACTCAATCCTTGTTCATGATCCGTTCGCTGACTAGGCATACTTAACCGACTCGAATCGTTATAATTTTCCAATCATGGTTAACGAATCCGGCGATTTATTAATATTCCATTGTAAATCAAGGGTATAATCGTTAAAATCTTTACTTGAATGCGGAATGGCCGACCAGAAGGTAAGGCCCCCGTGTTCTTGTTTGGAAAACAACGATGGCTATCTCGCCCCAAGAAAATGGTGCAGGTGACCAAGCGGCCGGAAATTCCGGCCCGGTCCTTATCAACGACCAGTATCTGGTCGATGTGAACACCCCGATCAGTGAACTCGATATGCCTTCGGCAAAGGCGTATGCGGTTCGTGATCGCCGCAATCAGGAAGCCCAACTGTTTGCCTTGATTGCCACCCCCGGCTTGCCAACCCGCATGGACGTCCTGAGTAAATTAAGCACTGAACGCCATGACGGATTGTTGGCGGCCATTGCCTGGGATACCGCGTTCTGGCCACCGATCAATCAGCAAACCATCATTATCATTTATGAACGACCGCTCGGCGGCAGCGTTATCGCGGCCATCGAAAAAGGCGAATTCAAAGCCAATGAATACGAAATTCAAGAAACCTTTATAAATCCCATCTACAGAGTCATCAAAGAGATGGATCTAAAAGGCGTCAATCACCGTGAAATCCGCGTTGATAATTTATTCTTCATGGACAAGGAACATGAAGAAGTCGTCCTTGGCGATTGCATCACCAGCCCGCCTGGTTTTGACCAACCCCCTGTCTATGAGACGATTGCCTGCGGCATGGCCACCCCCGGTGGCCGAGGCAGCGGCACCATCAGTGACGACCTCTATGCCATGGGGGTTACTCTTGTTTCGCTTTCTCTTGGCAAGCATATGATGGAATACAAGACCCCCGAAGCCATGTTCAAAGAGAAGATCGAGCAAGGCTCCTATACCGCACTTTGCGGCAAGCGGCGAATCCCGGCGACCATCATCGAGCCCCTGCGCGGCGTCCTCTGCGACGAGATCACCGACCGTTGGGGTGTCGATGAAATGAACCTGTGGCTGGCCGGCAAACGGCAAACGCCGATGCAACGCAAGCCGTCGGTGAAATCCGAAACACCATACATCTTTATGGAACAGGAATACCGGAACGTCAAAAGCCTGGCCCATGCTTTCAGCCAGAACGTCAAGGAAGCGGCCAAGGCAATCAAGGATGAAGAGCTAGAAAGCTGGCTGAGACGCAGTCTCAACGATGGCGACCTGGGCGATCTTATCGCTGCGGTCGGCCAGGAAGCGGAAATTCACGCCAATGATTATAAAGGCTCGGACGACTATATCGTCGCCAAGTCATCGATCCTTTTAGACCCCGAAGGACCCATCCGTTACAAAGGGATGTCGTTTATACCCGAAGGTTACGGCCCGGCCCTGGCGGTAGAGCTCCTGCGCCGTAACTCCATGCAAACGGCTGCCGAAGTCATCAACTTCAATCTTCCCGAAATCTGGTATTCAGCACCAACCAGCAAATTGCGCGACGAACCGTCACTCGAGTTTCAAAGCGTTTTCGGACGATTGAAAGCGACCCTGCAATTCAAGGGGCCCGGGTTCGGTATTGAGCGCTGCCTGTACGACCTTAATGCTTCGTTGAGTTGCCTAAGCCCGCTGATTGCCGAACAATGTGTCACCCATATTGAGGATTTACTGCCTGCGCTGGATTCCATAGCCGACAGCACGGATAAAAAAACACGCCCCCTTGATCGTCACGTTGCGGCTTTTATCGCGGCCCGTTTCAAGGAACGCATCGAGCCCCACCTCAGGGCTTTGGCAGAGCCGAAAGATTCCTCTTTCATGATTGGCATGTTAAGCCTGCTGGCCTATTTGCAGTGGAAGCTTAAGGGCGAGCCCGTGTACGCCCTGACAAGCTGGATCGGCAGTCTTCTTGGGCCCGCGATCAACACCTATTTCAGCCGTTCGACGCGCCGCGAAATTGAGGAAGAAATGCCGCGTGTTGTCCGCCAGGGAAGCCTGCCCGAACTGTTCGATCTGATCGATAACGCCGAAAAGCGGCGTCAGGATATGTTCAAGTACGACGAGGCGCGCTTTGAATACAGCACCGCCGAGGCGGAAATTCAGGAAATCGAAACCGGTGAGTTGTCATCGCCCGAAGCGGCCGTGGAAATCGGCCAGAAGTATGCATCCATGACATCGATCGTTCTCACCCTGATCTTTGTTACGGTCATGATCTTAAGTGAATTTTGGTAAACAGTATGGCCAAACGAACACAACCGGCGCCGCGAAAGGGCAATTTCAAACAAGGACAGCTAACGCTTTGGCTTTCCGTTGGTTTTGTTGGCCTGGTGATCATGTCACTACCGACAGTGATGCTGATATTCTTCGGTATGTTGCCGACAATTGTCTCGGCGATTATCGACAGGACGCCCAAAAGGAACGCCACATTTTGCGTCGGTGGCATCAATCTTTGCGGTGTTTTCCCCTATATGATGGAACTGTGGCTTGGCGACAATTCCATGGAGGGGGCGATGTGGATCCTCACCGATGTGTTTTCACTGCTGGTGATGTACGGTGCCGCTGCCTTCGGCTGGATGATCTTTCAATCACTGCCGCCAGTCGTTGCCACTTTCGTCACGGTACTCGCCCAAAGCCGCGTTGCCAGCCTGCGTTCAACCCAACGCCAGTTGATTGATGAATGGGGCGAAGATGTCGGCACTCCCCAGGAAGTCCTGGATATGCGCGATCAGTTTGGCGAAGAGGTCCTTGAAACCACAGCCGCAGATGGAACCGCACCTGCCAGCACCGGCAACCCCGATACGGACGCCCTGCTCGATGGCATCGACAACCTGTTAGGAGGCACTGGGGCCAATGGTAAAGCCAGTGGAGCCCCACCGTCTTCCACCCCGCCACCGGTAGCCCCGCCAAAGACCGCCTAACAGTTAAAACGCTGGTGCATAACCGCGCTCTTGACCGATTTTTGCACCTTCTCGAAGGCCCGCACTTCGATTTGGCGAACCCGCTCCCGGGAAATGCCATACTGTCTGCTCAAATCTTCCAGCGTCGCCGGGTTTTCCTTGAGACGGCGTTCTTCAAGGATATGCGATTCCCGACCGCTCAACCCTTCAAGGGCGCCGACCAATAATTCCCGGCGCTGTCCCAGGATCTCGTTTTGTGCATAGACCTCTTCCTGGTTGTCATTTTCATCTTCCAGCCAGTCCTGCCACTGCCCGTCGCCATCGCCATCATTACTGAGAGGCGCGTTGAGGGAATGGTCACCACCCGCCATGCGCTGGTTCATGCTGATCACTTCGGATTCGGAGACCTTCAATCGGGTGGCGATTTCGGTCGTGTGTTCGGGCGTCATATCGCCTTCTTCAAAAGCCTGAATCTGGCCCTTCAGCTTACGCAAATTAAAAAACAGTTTCTTCTGCGCCGCCGTCGTCCCCATTTTCACCAGCGACCAGGAATGCAGGATGTATTCCTGAATGGCCGCCCGGATCCACCACATGGCGTAGGTCGAAAGGCGAAAACCCTTTTCCGGATCGAAGCGATTGATGGCCTGCATCATGCCGACATTGCCTTCGGAAATCAGTTCGCCGACAGGCAGGCCGTAACCGCGGTAACCCATGGCAATTTTAACGACAAGCCGGAGATGGCTGGTGACCATACGGTGGGCGGCATCATTGTCGGACTTGTCGCGCCATTTCCGGGCCAGGCGCGCCTCCTCTTCAAACTCCAGCATCGGGAATTGTCTGATTTCCTGAAGATAGCGGCTCAGATTGCCTTCGGGGGTGGTTTCAAAATTTAATGACAAGGAACCCATCTAAATTAACTCCTAATACTTTTCATCTTCCCCGGATGCAGGGCGAAACACCCTGAACCACACATCACCCCCGTAATGTGTGGCCACAATACCCGACAAAAATACTCAAGTATAGAGAAAAGTTATAAGTCCTCGAATTTTTCAATTAAGTCTTTGAAATACTTCGGTAATTCGCTATCGAAGCGAAATGGTTCCACCCCTTCATTCAGGGTAAAGCCGAGTAATCGGGCATGCAATACCTGATGATCCAGCTGGGCTATTTCGGCCAACAGCTCCGGGCTCAGCCCACGCCGCTGGGCCTTGCCGCTGCCGCCGTATGCCGGGTCTGCTATGACCGGGTGGCCAAGCCAGGCCATGTGAACCCTTATCTGATGGGTGCGCCCGGTGGCCAGGCGACATTCGACCAGGCTCGCCACCGTGCCGAAGGCCTTGAGAACCTTGAATCTGGTCAGCGCCACCCTGCCGCCACCCCTGAGTACGGCCATTTTCTTGCGATTGGTGGCGCTCCGGCCGATATTGCCTGAAATCTCACCTTGCGATGGCTTCGGCACCCCCCAGACCAGGGCGTTATAGGCGCGTTCTATGGACCTGTCGGCGAATTGCTTACTTAAAATTTGATGAGTGGCGTCGTTCTTGGCGACCACCATCAAGCCACTGGTGCCTTTATCCAGGCGATGAACGATGCCCGGCCGTTCGACCCCGCCAATCCCCGACAGGCCGCCACCGCCGGTCGCCTTGGCGTGACCGAGCAAGGCGTTGACCAAGGTCCCGTCAGGACTGCCCGGGGCCGGATGAACGACCAGTCCGGGCGGCTTGTCGATAACAATGACGTCAGCGTCCTCATAGACAATATTCAGCGCAATCGACTGGGCCTCGGGGATCGCCGCAACGGGCGGCGGCACCTCGACGACAATAACCTGGGCCTCCTTGACCTTCATGGAAGGGTCAAGGGGTGCCGCGGGGCTGGCCTGGCTGGCCAAGCTGACCCGACCTTCCTCAATCAAAGCCTTAATGCGGGTGCGCGACAAATCGCCGAGTTCATCAGAGAGAAATTTATCGAGGCGGCACCCGGCCTTGCCGGGAGGCACCATAACGGTGTAAGTGGTGGCTGGGTTTTCTTCATTCATCATTAAAGACAGTACAGGATTATGCAGGCACTCAAGGGTTTAGTCGTCGGATTGACCATTCTTATCGTCGTTGCGATGACCGTCATCGCTTACGGACTATACCGTAAAGCAGATGAACCTGACTTCAAGTTCTTCTCGCTTGGCGGAAAAGATGCCCCCACCGCAGCCAACCAACCGGCGGCCTTGCCAAGCCCGGCCACGGCAATGGGGGGTGCGTCGATGAATACTTTCGGCGACGTTTTGCTGTCCCTGCCCGAAGGCTGCACCATCGCCAGCGTCAGCGGCGATGGGGCCAGAATATTCCTGAAAATCGGTCCCGCCGGGGCCGCCTGCGAGCGGGTCATCGTCGTCAATGCCGCAAGCGGCGCCTTACTGGGGACGCTTCAGGTCTCGCCATGATCGCTATCTCCAGCGCCTTGATGGAGCAGATCATCAAGGCCTGTGAAGCCGCCTACCCGGAAGAATGCTGCGGCCTGCTCTCTGGGACAGGCGATGGGACAGACGCGCCGCTGACTATTACCGGCGTTCATCCCAGCGACAATGTCAGCACCACGCGCAAGCACGACCGCTTCGAGGTCGACCCCAAGGTCCGCTTCGATTTAATGCGGGCACTGGAAGGCGGCCCTGGACGCATCGTCGGCCACTACCATTCCCACCCCGACCATGCGGCCGAACCCTCGCAGCACGATTTAGAAATGGCTTTTGAGCCCGATCTGTTATGGCTTATTGTCGCCGTCGAAGGCGGTCGGGCCAGTGAGACCACGGCCCACCGGGTTAACGCCGGGCGTACCGCGTTTGAAAAATTACCCCTCTCTATCAAGGAGTCGAAATGAACTTCAGTAGCGACAATGTGACCTGCGCAGCCGAAGAAATTGCCGCCGCCGTAAGCGCCGCCAATCAAGGCCCGGCCATGCCTTACGGGGCCGACCCGGCAACCGGGTCCGTCGAGAAAACCATCGCCGCCCTGTTCGAGACCACAGCAGACGTCTTCCTGCTGGCGACAGGGACCGCGTCGAACGCCCTGGCGCTGGCCGTCCTCAGCCCGCCCTACGGCAGTGTCTACTGCCACCCGCAGGCCCATATCGAAGTCGATGAATGCGGTGCCCCGGAATTTTATACGGGCGGTGCCAAACTGGTGCACCTGCCCGATCGCGACGGCAAAGTCACCGCCGCCGATCTCGCCGCCGCCTTAAAGGACGAGCACGGCGACGTTCACCATGTGAAGCCCGCCGTGCTCAGCCTGACCCAAACCAGCGAAACCGGGACTCTCTATAGCGTCGCCGAAATCAAGGCGCTGAGCGAGGTCGCCCACGGCCACGGCCTGAAAGTCCATATGGACGGGGCGCGTTTCGCCAATGCGGTGGCGGCGCTGGGCTGTTCACCCGCAGAAATGACGAACAAGGCGGGCATCGACGTGCTGTCCTTCGGGGCTTCCAAAAATGGTGCCTTCGCCGCCGAAGCCGTGGTTCTGTTCACTCCCGGCCTGGCCGAAGATTTCGCCTACCGGCGCAAACGCGGCGGCCATCTGTTTTCAAAAATGCGCTTCCTGGCCGTCCAGTTCGAGGCCTATCTGAAAGACGGCCTGTGGCTGAAAATGGCGGGCCACGCCAACGATTGCATGGCCACCCTGTGCCAGGGGCTGGAGCTGATCGATGATGTCGAGGTGCTGTTC
>CBFDEA010000023.1:0-9583 GCA_965603695.1 uncultured Rhodospirillaceae bacterium
GTCGCCGCCGCGGTTGTTCTCATTGAGGGCAGTGCCGCCGATGAACGCGCCATCCGCGACTACGCCGCCACCCGGCTCGCCGATTTCAAGGTGCCGCGCAAAATCGTTATTCTTGAGGAAATTCCCAAAGGGGCAACCGGCAAGGTACAGCGTATCGGGCTTGCCGAAAAATTAGGACTGACAAGTTGAGAATCTGCATCTTCGGGGCAGGAGCGATCGGCGGCTATATGGCCGTTGAGTTGAAGCGTGCGGGCTATGACGTTTCCATCGTCGCCCGGGGGCCGCACCTTGATGCCATTCGTACCGGTGGGCTGCGCTTGCGCATCGGTGGCGAAGAACGCACGGCCGCGATTGCAGCCAGCGACGATCCTGCCGACCTTGGCCCTCAGGACTACGTCATCTTGACCCTGAAAGCCCATTCGGTTCCCCCCATCGCAGATAAACTGGCGCCCTTGCTTAACGACGATACGGCCGTGGTGACCGGCATGAACGGCATCCCCTACTGGTATTTTTATGGGCAGGACAATCCGTGGCGCGATCACCGCATAGAGAGCGTCGATCCGGGCGGCGTCCTGTGGGATACGATTACACCCGAACGCGCCATCGGCTGCGTCGTCTATCCGGCTTGCGAAGTCATCGAGCCCGGCGTCATTGAACATATCGAAGGCAACAGATTTACTTTGGGCGAACCGGACGGCTCGAAATCGGAGCGCGCCCTGGCCTTGAGCAAGGCGTTGATCGATGCCGGCCTCAGGGCACCGGTGAAAACCAGCATCCGCGATGAAATATGGCTCAAACTGTGGGGTAATTTGTCGTTCAACCCGATCAGCGCCCTGACCGGATCGACCCTGGAAGATATCGCCGGCGATGCCGATACCCGCGCCATCGCCCGGACCATGATGTTGGAAGCCGAAACCATCGCATTGAAGATCGGCGTCAAATTCCCCATCGACGTCGATAAGCGGATTAACGGAGCCGGGGCCGTTGGTGCCCACAAGACATCGATGCTACAGGATCTTGAACGTGGTCGGCCGATGGAAATCGACGCCCTGGTCGGGGTCATTCAGGAAATGGGGCAACTGACCGATACCCCGACCCCGACTGTCGATACGGTGTTGGCATTGACCAAACGCCTGGCCCGCCAATCGGGCTGTTATGACTGACTTTGACTATTAAGCTGAAGAGCGCCAATATCAAAACAGCAACCAGACAATCTTTGGCATTTAGCCAAAATACTGAAGGCCACGCCAACGCTCGCTTGCAGCCACCGTCCATAGTCGCTAAGTTGCGCAAATCAAGAAGCACCCGTAGCTCAGCTGGATAGAGCGCTGCCCTCCGAAGGCAGAGGTCACAGGTTCGAATCCTGTCGGGTGCACCATTTTTCCCCAGCCTTAAAGCAAGCCACAAAACGTCAGGCGCTGTTGCGGGTCTCCATCACGTCTTCCATGTATGTGATGCCCCATTCCTGTAATTCCTTGAGAATAGGGGTCAGCGTCAGGCCGAAGTTTGTCAGGGAATATTCTACTTTCGGCGGGATCTGGTGAAAAATCTTCCGGTGAATAATCTGGTCGGCTTCAAGCTCTCTCAGTTGTTTGGTCAACATTCTTTGGGTAACACCGGGAATCAGGCGTCTTAGCTCGTTAAAGCGTCTGGTTTCATCCCTGAGATGATAAAGAATAACGCCCTTCCACTTGCCGCCGACCACATCAAGGGCCGCCTCTACAGGGCATCCATACTTACATTCCCGTTCTTTCACTTTCATCGTAACGCCTTCTTTTACAGTATACTTATTGTGCCTACGTCACACAATTGTGCGTTCTTGCACTTTTTATTCCTACTACGTATTTAAGCCTCTGTCATCAACTACCCACCGGAGGAACCCATGAATACCAAGGACGCAATCAGGACACGCCGCGCCGTAAAGAACTTTGACCCCGAACATGTGATGCCCGAGGCAATTGAAAAAGAACTTCTATCCTTAGCCATGTTGGCCCCGACGGCCTTCAATATACAGAACTGGCGATTTGTCGCCGTTAAAGACCCGGAACTGAGAGAGCAAATCAGAGACGCCGCCTGGGGACAGGCGCAGGTTACCGACAGCTCGCTGATGATCGTTATCTGTGCCGACCTGAAAGCATGGGAGAAGAAACCCGAGCGTTATTGGGCAAACGTCACCCAGGACGTTCAGGATTTCATGGTCCCGGCGATAGACGGTTATTACCGCGGCAAGGAACAGGTTCAGCGGGACGAGGCCATGCGCTCATGCGGTATTGCCGCGCAAACACTGATGCTTGCGGCCAAGGAAATGGGTTACGATTCATGCCCCATGGACGGCTTTGATTTCGACAAGGTGGCAGAACTTATTGCCCTTCCCGCCGATCATGCGATTGCCATGTTTGTAACAATTGGCAAAGCGACAAAAGATCCCTTCCCCAGGGGCGGCCAATTGGCAATGGATGAAATTGTTATAAGCAACAGCTTTTAATCCATCAGCCCTGGAACCCGCCTCGGAAAAAGGGATGGTGCTTCTGTCCTTTTTCCGGGGCGTCAGCTGCCCGCGCGAAAACGGGCCTTTAAGGCGATTGCCGCCTCTTTTGATCTGGTTCGCCCGCAGGTTTGTGCTATAAGCTGGCGTTATTCATGACCGCCCACGCCCTCACCCTGATCGGCAATGCCAGATCCAACCCGCTTGAGCCCGTTCATATTGAACGGGTCTGCCAGCGTTTGGGCATTTCCGCTGCGCCCGACTGGCTGGCCGAGGGGGAGGCTTGCGATCTTTTTATCGACGGGCCCTTATCCGCCCCGGATTTAGCCGAACAAGCCCGCGAGGCTTTGTCCGGAACGATGATTGACGCGGTTTGCACGGCTGCCCGCGGTCGCCGCAAAAAGCTTCTTATTTCCGATATGGACTCGACGATCATCGACCAGGAATGCATCGATGAGCTGGCCGATGTTTTCGGTGTCGGTGCGCGGATTAAGGAAATCACCACCGCCGTAATCAATGGCGAGATCAATTTTTCCGAGGCCCTGCGCAAACGTGTCGCGTTGTTGCGGGGGATGGATCATGGCCTTCTTGACAGCGTTTACCAGCAGCGCCTGACGATCAAACCCGGTGCCCGAACGCTTATTCAGACCATGCGTCAGAACGGGGCTTTCTGCATTCTGGTTTCCGGCGGTTTCAGCTTTTTCACCAGCCGCATCGCCGGGCGCATTGGTTTTGCCGATCATAAGGGCAACGAATTGCTGTTTGAGGACGGCAAATTGACCGGCGAAGCCCAGGAGCCGATCCTGGGCCGGGCCGCGAAACTGACAATCCTGACGCACGTCAGTGATCAAAAAGGCATACCGCTTGCCGACGTCCTGGCGGTTGGCGACGGGGCCAATGATATCGATATGATCCAAGGCGCCGGCCTTGGCGTCGCCTTCCATGGCTCGGACAGTTTAAAAGAACAGGCCGACGCCAGCATCGAGCATAGCGATCTAAGCGCACTTTTATATGTTCAGGGATTTCACAAGTCGGAATTTGTGACCGCCTAGAGACAGGTCATCTGCAATTCCTTGCATGCCTTGTGGCAGGCGTTGGGGTTGCCGATTTCTTCCTTGCCGCATTTTGACCTGCAGGCTTTGACCTCGCCCCTGCAATCGCGCATGCCTTCGGGCTTTTGCTTGATCATCGCGGCCCCGCAGCGCGATTTACAGGTTGCCTTATTGGTATCGGAATTACCGCCTTCATAACTGATGCACTTTTCCATGCATTGCATCAATGTTTCCGCGCGGGCCTGTTGAAACGACGCCAGCGACAGCACAACGGCAAAAACCAACCCGGCCAGTATAAACAGGCGCATGGCGCTCTCCTTTGATTGTCTATGGACGACTGTAACAGTTCAAACGATGAATTTAAAGTCAGCCATGCAGATGGCGCAGATAATCAAGATCGACTGCGGCCAGGCTATCATGCACCGCCAGTGCGCCGCTGAAGTCGTGATCTTTGGTATAGGGGCAATGGGTAATCAGGGTCGATAAGCCGGCCGCCATTGCCGCCTTCAGGCCGTTGGCGCTGTCTTCAAGGGCCAGGCAGTCGGCCGGGTCGAGGTTCAAGCGATCCAGCACCCACAGATAAACATCCGGTGCCGGTTTCAAATTTTCGACACAGTCCCCGGCCCCGATGACGCTAAACCAGTCGAGGGCCACAGGCCCCAATGTGCTTTCGATTAGCGACTGAATGTTAACCGGTGTCGTCGTCGTCGCGATGGCCAGGGTCAGACCTGCGGCCCGGGCCTGATTGAGCAGGCGCTCGACCCCGGGACGCAAGGGAACCCTGCCGGCATGCATGGCTTCAACATAAAACGCCGTCTTGCGTTTGTGCAGGTCGGCAATGTGATCGTCGATGCCCGCGCCCGCCAACAAGTCCGGATGGTGTTGCTCCAAAAAGAATCTGATCCGCGCCTTACCGCCGGTAACGCTCAGTAGGTGGCCGTATAATTCCGGCTGCCAGTTCCAGTCGTGACCGGCTTCACCAAAGGCAAGGTTGAAAGCCTGGCGATGGGCATCTTCGGTATCGGCGAGAGTGCCATCGACGTCGAAAATCAAGGCGGACAGGGTCATCACTTACGTTCCCATCAAGTTTAGAATTACGGTTCGGCTGTGTGGGCGGGTGCGATGTTCGAACAAATATATTCCCTGCCAGGTGCCGAGCGCCGGGCGGCTCGCACAAACGGGAATCGATAACGAAACATCGCTGAGCGCACTTTTAATATGAGCCGGCATGTCATCCGGCCCTTCCATTGTATGGCGATAGAACGCCGGGTCGTCCGGCACCAGATTGGCAAAGAAGGCCATCAAGTCGCGTTGAACATCACTGTCGGCGTTTTCCTGAATGGTCAGGCTGGCCGAGGTGTGGGCACAAAAAACGCTCAGCAACCCTTGGGCAATTTCTGCGTCCTGAACCCAGCGGACAACCCGATCGGTGATTTCGTACAACCCCTGACCTTGCGTCTCGATAATAAGAGTGTGCTGGGCTTGCCTCATCATTCAGCCAATCCGGTGCAAGGCGCTGCCGTTGTCGTTCAGCCAGTCCCGCCCGGCCCTGGCATCGGCGGTCAAGGTATCGACGGCTTGCCAGAATTCCGGTCCATGGTTCATATGCTCCAGGTGGGCGACTTCATGGGCGACGACGTAATCGAGGACGGCCAGCGGCGCCATGATCAGGCGCCAACTGAAAGACAGGCAGCCCTTGAAAGAACACGAACCCCAGCGGGTCCGGGTGTCGCGGATGGTGATTCGCGACGGGCTGCGATTGATCCTCGTCGCCTTGTCATGCGCCAGCGGGGCAATTTCGGCACGCGCCTGTTTCTTCATCCAGTCGCCCAAACGCCGGGTTAAGTGTCTACCATCACCGGCGACATGAATTTCCTCGCCTTCGATCCACACCGTGCCACGGGCGGCTGGGACATGGCGGACCGTGTAGTCTTGCCCCAGATAAGGCACCCGAACGCCATCTGCAAAGGCCGTGCGCGCGCCCATATTATCGAGGCGCTGGCCGAGCCATGCCGACTGACGAAGGGCCATCTCCAGACCATCGGCGGGATCGACATGGGCCGGGATCGTCACCACGGCCCCTTCGCCCACCGTATTGACGCGCAGGATAATGCGCCGGGCGCGCGGATGACGGCGCACGATCAACGGCACCTGACGGCCATCAATGTAAATGCTGTGATGGTCTTCGCGCACCCGCTTTTTGCTTTTTCCGAACGCCATAGCGTCCCGGTCCTTCAGCCTAGAGGTGGCGGCGTATAACCCGTTGCCGCGACAAGTTTGATCAAATCGGCGCGCTGATTTTCATCCAGTGTGACCAACGGTGGCCGTACCGTCGGCCAATCTTCATCGCCGCTATAATGGGCCAACAATGTTTTAAGGCCGGCACTATAGGGATAGGTCGAGACCGCCTGCCTGACCTTGATGAGGTCTTTTTGCAAGCCTTCTGCGGCGCCATCATTTTCTTGCCAGGCCCGGTAAAGTTTGGCCGAAAGGCTGCAAGCGATATTGCAGACCGCCGTAATGCAGCCAACGCCGCCTTTTTCCAGCAACGGCAAAAGAAAATCATCGCCGCCACTGAAGACCCCGAAACCGGGAAACTTTTGCGCCGCCCCGGCCATATTGTCGAACACGCCGGAGCTATCCTTCATCCCGGCGATGGTGTCCGGATAACGCCGCAAAAGGCGTTCAATCAGATCGTAGCTGATCGGCACCGCCGACATCTGCGGGAAGTGATAAAGATAAACCTTCAGGCGGTCGTCGCCGACCCGCTCGATGACTTCGCTGTAAGCCGCGAACAGGCCCTCGTCACTGACCCCCTTGTAGTAGAAAGGCGGCAGCATCAGCACCCCGGCGGCGCCAAGTTCGACGGCCCGACGGGTCAGCGCGACAGTCTCGGGTATGGAACAACTTCCGGTGCCGGGCATCAGCTTCGATCCGGAAATTCCCGCTGCCGCCAAAGTTTCAAGAATGCCAATCCGCTCGGCCAGACTGAACGAATTGGCCTCCCCTGTGGTGCCGAGCACGGCCAGACCATCGCAGCCGTTATCAAGCAGCCAGCGGCAGTGGCTAACCAGCTTTTCCTGATCGACGCTCAAGTCATTTTTTAAAGGTGTCAAGGCGGCGGCGAAGACGCCTTTGAGATTGTTATCCATTGTCATGCTCACTTGTTCACAGCTATTTGGGCCAAGTCACAATGTGATCTTCAAGGTCTCCGGCGTCTTCTGCCGGGACGGCGCGATCACGGACGGAAATTCCCGCCTTATAAACCGAATCCGGATCGCCACTAACCAAGGGGTGCCAATCGGGCAAGTCCTTACCTTCGGACAGCAGCTTGTAAGCACAGGTCGAGGGCATCCATTTGAGGAACGCGATATTACCCGGCGTCAGTTGCTCGCAGTCAGGCATAAAGCGTTTGCGTTCGCTGTATTTGGTGCAGCGGCACGCCGCCACATCAAGCAAGCCACAACCGACATCGGTGTAACTGACCTCGCCGGTATCGCAATCTTCGAGCTTTTCCAGGCAACAGCGGGCACACCCGTCGCACAGGGATTCCCATTCTTCGGCGTTCATCCGGGCCAATGTCTTTTGCTGCCAAAACGGTCTGTTGTCGGCGGCGGCTTGGTTGCTCATTGCTATATGGTCCGGTCGATCAGGTGAATAAACGATCCCATGACCCGGCCATCGGCGAGGCCGACCAGACCCAGGTCATCGTCGGCGGCATTGCGGGATTTGAACAATGGTGCACCAGGGCTTTCATTAATGACCGTTGCATAGTGAAATTCATGGCCGCGAAAACGCTGTCCCGGGTTACCCAGCGCCCCGCCCGCGCCAAGCGCGGCCCCTGCGTCCAGTTCAACTTCGCGATAGCCAAGATGCAATTTACGCTTGGCGAACGAGGTCTCAAGCGGCAACAATCCGGCCATCACATGGCGCTGACCATCGGCGTCGATAAGGCCCTTGCCTAAAACCATATAACCGCCGCATTCGCCAAAAACCACAGCCCCCCTGTCCGCCGCCCCTTTAAGGCCGTCCATGAAGGTGTTGGCCGTGCTTAACCTGTAGCCATGAAGTTCCGGATAGCCGCCGGGCAGGTAGACGGCGTCGGCATCTTCGGCCGGCGGCCTATCGTCGAGCGGCGAGAAAAACGAAAGTTCTGCACCTTGCGCCTGCCAGGCCTCCAGGATCAACGGATAGCGGAATGAAAAGGCCTCGTCATCGGCAATGGCGATACGTTGGCCCAAAGGTTTCATCATTGCAGGCCCCGCGCCGGTAGGTTGTTTCAGGGGCCTGGCTAAATCAAGCAGTCCGTCGATATCGATATTGTCGGCGACAAGATCGGCTGCGGTGTCGAGGAAATAGTCCAGATCATGATGTTCGCGCGCCTGCACCAAACCCAGGTGCCGGTCGTGTAGGTGTAAGTCCTTTTGACGCGGGACGAATCCGAGAACTTTAATATTCGGTGCCGCACTGGCTGCGGCTTTTTCCAATATTTCGCGATGGCGAACCCCGCCGACGCGGTTGAAAACCACCGCCGCCGGGCTGAAACCCGGACGGTGGCTGGCGAAACCACGCAGCACGGCACCGGCGGACGCCCCCTGCGCCGCCGCATCGATAATCAGGACAACCGGCCAGCCGGTGATCTCGGCCAGATCGGCGGTCGATCCCTGTTCCATGATGGCACCGTCGAACAGCCCCATGACGCCCTCGCAAATGACCGTGGGGGCACCAAGAGAAGCCGCGTAATTAAGGACAGATGGTCGCATGGCCCATGGGTCAAGGTTGTAACAGGGCTTTCCGGTCGCCGCCGTGTGAAAGGCCGGATCGATGTAATCGGGTCCGGCCTTGGCCGATGCTATGGATTTTCCCGCCCGCGATAAGTGACGCAACAGGCCCAGAGTCAGAACGGTTTTGCCGCTTCCCGAAGACGGGGCGGCAATAATCAACCCTTCGGAGGCTCCGGCGATCTTTTCCATTAAAGAACTTCCGCAAGCTTTTTGGCTATCGCCTCACCATCGACGCCATGGCCAAAATGAGTGATAAATTTACCTTCCGGGCCCATCAGATAGGTTATCGACGAGTGGTCCATCGAGTAATCATCATCGTCGTAGCCATCGCCGACCTTGGCATAATAGGCCTTATAAGATTTCGCCGCCGCCTTGATCTGGTCAACCGAGCCGGTCAGACCGACCAGTCTGGGGTGGAAATTTTCGACATACATGTTCATGGCTTCGGCGTCATCGCGTTCCGGGTCGATGGTGATGAAAACCGGGGTGATGATGTCGGCTTTAGCGCCCATGATGTCCAGCGCATCGGCCATCGCCGAGAGGGCCGTCGGGCAGACATCGGGGCAATAGGTGTAGCCGAAGTAAATCAGCATGTAGCGGCCCTTGAAATCGGCCTCGGTGACGTTGACCCCGTCCTGATTGACAAGATTGAAAGGGCCGCCGATTTTGGGCTTGCCGACGCTCTCAACTCGACTTTCCTGACCGTTGGCGGGGGCCCTGTAATCGGCAAAATACCTGGGTTCGATATAGTGCCGCCAGGTCAGAATAACGACACCGATAACCACCATCAAGACAATATAGGCATTGCGGCGGGATGGCAGTTTTGCAGCCTTTTCAGGGCTAGCGGCCTTTGCTTCTGGTTTGGCTTCGGGCTTCGCCTTTAGCTTATCTGTCTTGTGTTCGGGCTTACTTGAGGTTTTATCGACCATTGTCTTCCTTGAATCTCTTTTACTATCTGATCGTGCATGATAGTCGCCCCGGCCCTGCCATCAAGGGCAAACAGCAACAATTTGCATTTTCATCTTAAAACCTTGAAAAGTATTGCCTATGGGAAATGATCTTTTCAAGCCGGCAGGAAAACTGCGCAACGGATGGACGACAGGGGCTTGCGCCACCGCCGCCGCCAAGGCCGCCCTTCAGGCCTTGCTCCAGGGTCATTTCGAAGAAACCGTGACGATCCAGCTTCCCGGCGGTCAGCAGCCGACTTTTACCCTTTCCAGTCAATCCCTTACAGGCGACCAAGCGCGTGCTTGTCGCGGCCA